>NZ_JAMXYB010000052.1:0-9071 GCF_024129495.1 Acinetobacter sp. S4400-12
AAGTCGTGGTTCGTGGTCGTCATGAAGAAATTGATGGCGGTGATTCTGAACCAGGTGAAGACACTGAACATAAAGTCGTGACCAACTGTGTGTACTACAAACTGACAGTCAACGGCAAAGTTGAGATCGAAATTGACATTCTAGGCTTCAAAGAAGTGATTGACGGTGTTGATCGCTTGGCCAAGCAACGTAACGCACTCGGCATTTAAGTTTTCCTACCCTTGCATGAACAACGTTTTGTGCAAGGTTTTTTTAATTTGTCACTTTTTAGGATTGCAACATGAATACACAAGCTCAAGACAACGTTCAAACCTTGACTGAAGATCAAGCCCTGAATCAAAAAGCGATTCAAAACCCAAATGAAGAAACCGTTCAGCTAGAACAGTTCATTCAATTTGGCGGTACCACAATCACAGAAATCAAAATCCGCAAACCCAATGTGAAAGCACTCAGCGGTGTCAGCCTGCAGGCGATCTATCAGCATGATGTCAATGCATTAATCAAAGTACTGCCACGTGTCACCACACCAGCATTAACAGCACAGCAAGTACTTGAACTGGATCCTGTCGACTTTGCAAATTTAGGAGGTCACTTGGTCACTTTTTTGTACCCACAAGCGGTGCAGAAGGCGATCAAAGAGGAACAGTAATAAAACTGGTCGATGAAGTAGATGAAGCAATTGCCAATATTGCCTGCATCTTCCATTGGCCACCCAGCGCATACGATGACATGGACATTATCGAATTAAGTAAATGGCATCACCTTGCGCTGAAGCGTCACCAAACCAACGTGTAAATGAGTCCACCAATGTCAAAACTAAAATTAGAAGTCCTGTTCAATGCTGTAGATAAAGTATCTGGACCCATCAAAACAATCATTGGTGGCTCAAAATCTATGGCTGCTGCATTAAAGAAAACCAATGGTGAGTTGAAGGACCTTGAAGCACAACAGCGCAAAATCTCAGGTTTCCGTCAGCTCACAGCACAGTCTGAAAAAACAGCTCAGGCTTTGGCTAAAAATAAACAAACCATTGCTGAATTAAAACAAGCCTTAAAGATTAATCCTGAAGCACAGGAAACCGTGACCGCTTTGGCACGTGCTGAAGCTGCCCATAAACGCCTGATGGCAGTGCAAAAAGGTCAAAGTAAAGAATTGACTGGCATGGCACAGGAATTCAACAAAGCTGGTATTCAGATGGATCGGCTCAACAGTGAAGAATCCGAGCTGAAAAATAAAATCCACCTGACCACAATGGAACTGAATAAACAAAAAGATTCTCTTTCACGGCATGTTGCTGCTCAGAAAAAATTTGAGGAGGGGCAAGAAAGGATGGCTAAAGCTTCGGATTTAGCAAAAAAAGGATTGGCTATAAGTGGGGTTGCTATTGCTGGTATGGGCTACTCGCTTAAACAATACGAAGATGCTGAAGATGCTGCAATGGGGCTACGTGTAGCGATGATGAAAGCAAATGGAGAAGTTTCAAAAGGCTATAATGAAATTAATAAATTAGCAAATAGCCTTGGCACACAATTACCTGGTACAACAGCTGACTTCCAAAATATGATGAGAGTACTCGTTGAACAAGGTGTGTCCGAAGCAGCCATACTTGGTGGAGTGGGTAAAGCAGCTGGTTATCTTGGTGTACAAATGAAAATGCCATTCGAAGAAGCTGCTGAATTTGCCGCGAAGATGCAAGATGCAACTAAAACAGCAGAAAAAGATATGCTTTCTCTAATGGACGTTATTCAGCGGAGTAGATATTTAGGTGTAGATGACGGCAATATGCTTCAAGGATTCTCTAAAATCTCAGCTGGAATGAAAATTATTAAGCAAGAAGGATTAGAGGGTGCAAAAGCCATGGCACCGTTGCTTGTTATGGCAGATCAGGCAGCGATGGCTGGCGAAAGCGCTGGTAATGCTTTCAGTAAAATCTTTAAGTCCATGATGGATACAGATGGAATCAAAAAAGCGTTAAAGGACAGCAAGACTGGACTGACCATGGATTTCACAGATGGTAAAGGTGAATTCGGTGGTCTAGATAATATGTATAAACAATTTGAGAAACTGAAAGGTCTCACGACAGAACAACGGTTACCTCTTTTAAGTGCTATGTTCGGCAACGATGCAGAAACTATCCAAGCGACCAATCTGCTAATTGACAAAGGTAAGGCTGGGTATGATGAAGTCGTTGCTAAAATGCAGGCGCAAGCAGACTTACAAACTCGTGTAAATGCCCAGTTAAGTACACTTAAAAATTTAAAAGATGCTGCTGGTGGTACTTTTACCAGCTTACTTGCATTGTTCGGTGAACAACTTGCACCCCAATTTAAAACCATGATTGAAGGTTTTACCAGCATCACTGAGAAAGTGACTTCGTGGGCGCAGGCAAACCCAGGACTAGCAAGTACTATTGCACGAATTGTCGCAGGTGGAGTCTTACTCGTTGGTGGCCTTTCTGCCCTATCCATTGGTCTAGTCGCCATCTTTGGACCAATGATGATGGTTGCGAAAGGCTTTGGTGTCGTTGCATTAGCCGCCAAAGGTATGAGCATGGCGTTACTGACTAACCCAATTACATGGATTGTACTTGCCATTGCCGGTGCTGCCTTGCTGATTTATAAAAACTGGGCTCCTATATCAGGATTCTTTGTTGGTATTTGGAATACCATCAAAACAGCGTTCAATGGCGGTATCCGTGGCATTTCAGCACTGATCATCAATTGGAGTCCAATCGGACTGTTCTATTCAGCATTTGCCAAAGTACTGTCATGGTTCGGTGTAGATCTGCCTGCCAAGTTCACTGGCTTTGGTGCCATGATTTTAGAAGGACTCAAGAACGGTATTTTATCCAAAGTGAATGCCGTCAAAGATGCCATCACAGGTGCTGTCAGTGGCGTGATTGAAAAAGCTCAAGGCATATTAAGAATTAATTCTCCATCAAAGGTATTCATGGGTCTAGGTAATTCAACCATGCATGGGATGGCACTTGGTATTGCCAATGCCAACAACTTACCAGTGGCAGCAACCACCACAGCCACACAAGGTGTTGTAGATACAGCAGTCAAAACTAAACCAGTCAAACCAATCTCAATGGGTGGTGGATCTGCCAAATCATTTGTCAGCAATGACACCATCAACATCACCATTCAAGCCAAAGATGGTTCATTTGTGAAAGGTACTGCTGAAGCCTTGCGTCAGGAATTACAACGTGTCGCGCAAGAAGAACAAAATGCAAAACGTAAATTTTTAACAGACACGGAGTAATCACACATGATGATGGCTTTAGGCATGTTCGTATTTTCACTACGCACTGCCTCATATCAAGAATTAAAACGTGTTACCAACTGGCGACATCCATCCAATAGCCGTGTTGGTGCTGCACCGGCTTATCAGTTTGTGGGCAAGGGTGAAGACACCATCACCCTGCAAGGTGTGATTTATCATGAAATCACTGGCAGTCGAAACACTTTGGACATCGTGCGTCAAATGGGTGACACCGGTAAAGCCTATACCCTCATCGAAGGCACAGGCAAAATTTATGGCTTGGTGATCATCAATGATCTGGAAGAAGGCAAAACCTTTTTCTTCAAAGATGGTGCAGCACGTAAAACAGAATTCACCATCAAACTGACCATCGTTCGCGACTGGCAACCCAGCATTTTAGGCACGCTGGTTGGCATGGGCATTGGTGCACTGAATAGGATCTTGTAATGCTTAAACAGGCTTTAAATTTTGCAAATAATGCCATCAGTGCATATGAGAACTTGACTGAATACCCAACGCCCATTTTTCGTGTTGAAGTGGATGGTGTCGATATTTCACCACAAATGGCCACACGTCTAATGTCGCTGACAGTCAAAGATAATCGTGGCTTAGTTGTTGACACTGTAGACATTGAACTCAGTGATGCCGACGGCATGTTATCTATCCCACCCAAAGGTGCAAAAATTCAGGTGTGGTTAGGTTGGTCCAATACCGGTTTATTTGACAAAGGCGTGTATAAGGTGGAATCGACTTCACATCGTGGCGCACCAGATGTGCTCAGTATTTCTGCCATGGCCAATGACGTGTCAGAAGGTTTAAAACAAAAGCGTGAACGCAGCTGGAATAATCAAACCATTCAGCAAATCTTTGACAAGATCGGTGATGAATATGAACTCAAAGTCATAGTTCATGAAAAATTTGCGTCCAAAGTTATTAAATACATTGCTCAGAATGAATCTGATGCAAATCTCATTACTCGAATTGCCGATGAACAAGATGCCATTGCGACAGTGAAGAATGGCCATTTGATTTTATTACCACGTGGTGCCAGCCAAACGGTTTCAGGTTTAGCTTTGCCACGCAAAATCATCACCCGGGATGAAGGCGACCAACACAACTACACCAATGGTACTGGTACCGACAACATCACTGGTGTCAAAGCCTATTACTATGCAGAAGGCAAGGCTAAAAAACTGCATGTCTTTGTGGGTGACAGTGAAGACAACTTAAAAGAAATTCGCTATGTGCATCGGGACAAGACCACTGCAGAATTGGCAGCCAATGCCGAATACAACCGATGCAAACGGACTGCACAAAAGCTGACTTATGCTTTGGCCAAAGGAGATCCGACACTGATTCCCGAACAGGAATTTGAATTTAACGGACTCAAGCCTGAAATTGATGACATCATTTGGTTAGGTACCAACATCACCCATACTTTAAATGACAGTGGCTTGACCACTTCTGTTGAATTGGAAGTGCAGCTGCCCGATGCAGATGACGTGTCGACCTTGTTTGAAGGCAAGGAAGAAAAAACGGAAGAAGAAAAGCAAGCCAAAAAGAAAAAGCGCACTGGTAAAAATTATGCTGAATTCACTGGTGTGATTGCCTATTACAGTGAAGGTGGCAAGTCCATCAAACTGACCTCTGGTGATCAGTCTAAACCTTTAAAACTCACCCACATTTATAAATCTAAAAAGACTGCGACCAATGCCTTAAAACGAGAACAGGCAAAAATTGATAAATATAAAAAATCAAAATAAAAAAAATCCCGACTTTGGGGTGAAGTCGAGATGAAATGGGTTTAATTAAAATAACGATATTTGATTATTTTTACAACATTTTATTTAGATATATCGTAATTTTGTTATATATTTGTATGAATAAATTTTGATCCAAAGGTGCAATATGTCTAGACCTTCACGTACTAAATGCCCCCATTGCGGTTCAAGTTTTCCTATCAGAAACAGTGTCGAATTAAATCCACTTTTACGACGTTTCCACGCTCAGTGTTCAAATGTTGAATGCGGTTTTACTGCACAAGGTTTTTTTCAGATTGAATTTGAACTATCACCATCGGGCATTCCTAACCCAGAAATAAACCTCCCCCCTTCCCCACATAAAAATAAGAATCCACAGGTCTCACGTGTCTAAAAAATTTGATATTGCTCAACAGAATCAATTGGATCAAGTTCACGTGGTACCACGTGATTACAGCACACCATCACTTGATGAATGTGAACAATGCGGTAATGACATTCCACCAGAACGACAGAAGCTAGGTGCAGTCACTTTATGCATTGAGTGCAAGACCAAGGAAGAACGTCATGCCAGTCATTATCGCTGATAATCAGATCCAATCGAATGCCCCTGCCCTGAATGCACATCACAAGATTAATAAGCAAAGGAAAAATAAAAATGGACCAACAAACCGCACTGATTTTAATTGTTGTAAACCTATTGGCTGCCGTGGTACTCATCATCTGGTACTTGTTCGACCGCTATACCAAACGCATTGAAAGCTTAATTCAGCAAAACAAAAAACCAAGCTGTGCATTTATTCAAACCCAAACCAAGCGTAAAGGATAAAAATATGTGGCTCTATCCTTTTTTAGTCGGTGCTATGCTGGGTGTGATCGGAAGTGCTTTATTATTTCTACACACAGTAGGATGGTTTTAAAAAAACGGTTATAATAACAACGGGATGACAGCAGAATAATCAATATGCTGTGCGTGGCTTGACACGTTCAGGCATCCTGTAAAAATGCCCCTTTCGGGGCTTTTTTATTTCTCAATTTTAATCATACATAATTCAGATATGCATGTATTATTTACAATCTTATGACCTTGAATACTATAATCAGCATGTTCACCATTCATATTTACACGGTGAATAAAATAGCCTGCATCATTTCCAAGTAATGCCATCCCCATTTTTACAGCACGCTTCAAACTTGCATCATTATTTTGCTGCCAAGCAACTAAAGCATAATTAGAACTCAACTCTAATTGTGAGTAAGCTCCATCAAATATATAGATTTTTTTTGCATCATCCTTACTATCAACGACTTTTTTAGGTTGTTCACCAATTGATTGAATAACTGCATTGTCATCATCCAATCCGACTTGCTCAACGTCAGGTAATGTGATCTCTGGTTCGTCAGAACATCCGGTTAAAATAATACCTAAAGCTAAAATATATTTTTTCATTATATTTTCCCTAATCATCAAATGCATTATCAGTTTCAGGGTAGTTTTTTACAAGATGCTCACGTATAGACTTAGAAGTCTTATATATCTCACCTGTCCAACTATCCCTTAATTCGCGCACACGTTCAGATTTAAAAGTTCGCTCTCCTTCTGGAGTATCTGCAACAAAATACCAACGGTTATTCCCTAATTCTTTTTGTATAGCGACTACATCAATATTTCTTGTTGTTATATTTCCAAATCTGTCTTTATAGTCCAACTCATAGCGATACATTAATGTTTCTAATTTTTCGCTAACAAATTCTTTTTTAGGTTCAATATTTTCACAATCATGAGTAATTTGAACAAGGTTATTCTTGGTAGGTTCTTCAATTCCCAATGATTTCTCTATTACTAATAACCTGCTTTTAATACGCTGGTAAGTTGTAGGTGAAATAAAACTCAAAACAAGCAATATAGGCATCAGAAGCAAAGTACAGATAAATAAAAGGATAGAAAAAATAGATCTCAACACACACCCCTCAAAATATTTTTATAAAGTCACTTGACCTATAAAGTGATTCACTGATACAGTTTTAATACTACAGCAAAATCTGTAGTCAGGCGTGGAAACCTGAAAATATTTGAACGAAGACGCAAAAAGTCCGTCATGGGCTATTTTTTTGCGTAAAATCTAGCTGTGCTATTCTATGGCAGGCTGGACAGGGTGCCCTTCGGGGCAGCCGCTTCTTCGTTCGCGGTAAATTTCCACCCCTGTTCAGTCTGTCACCAATCTTTGTGGAAATTGGTTGGTGTCAGGTTTAAATACTTGAACGGAGAAATAGCCAATGAAAACATTCGCTTCTACGCATTCGTGCACCCAAAATAACGTACGTGAACACTCCCCTATTTACGATCTAGCTGCATACGAAAAACGCCAGCGCAAACTTAAACGTAAACAAATTTTTAAAAACATCTTAGACACCACCGTGTTCTTTTCAGCATGTTCTATCGTCTTCTCATTATTGTTTTGGGGAGTATGAGCATGAACGCAATTGCACATATTGATGACGCGGTTTTTATTCAAGACCAGCAAGTGAAAACCACCAGTTTAAAAGTGGCTGAGATTTTTAATAAACAACATAAAGACGTATTACGCAAATTAGAAAGTCTTGAATGTTCCTCAGATTTCAACGAGCGCAATTTTACGCTCGTTGAATATAAAGATGCTAAGGGTGAAAATCGCCCAATGTACGAAATGAGCAAAGACGGTTTTATATTTTTGGTCATGGGCTTTACTGGAGCAGCTGCCGCAAAAATTAAAGAAGCCTACATCAACACCTTTAACCAAATGGCAGCCATGCTTTACAACCTGCATGGCAATAATGAAAGTATTCATGTTGGTGCAGTAGTGCAGCTCAAATCTGGTGGTCCTATTTACACAGTGAGTCAGATCCACTATGACCAGAATGGCTTTATGCAAGATGCTGAAGTCATTTGGCATAATAAAGCGACTCTGTGCCGTGACATCCTTCCAGTGGCTTGTTTATCTTTAGAAACAAAAAATATTATCAACAATAAAATGTTGAATGACTTCTGGGCAAGTGTGAATAGCTATGGCTTACATAGACTCAATCACAGTCGTAATCCATATATCTTGGCACTTAATATTTCTCAGATTTATCAGTGCATAGATGGATTACCGTTGAAAACCCAACTTTTTTCACTACTTATGCAAAGTCAAAGCCCCCATCCGGTATTTATGCAAAATAACCGACAGATTTACAGCGCATTAGACAGCAAAAATATCAAATGCTGGTTGTTCCAAACAAATCCACCACTCTTGAATTAGTTACAAAACCAACCATCATGTGCGACAATACTTGTCGCACATGACTGTATTCTTTAAACAATTTTCAGCAAAATAAACCCACTATAAATAGACAGGGGGAGCAATGAACTCAATACTGGACATTAACAGCCATAACACCATGACTGCAGAAGAAATACTGGACGAAATACGCTTTCCAATTAAAAACCTGGAACAAACACTCTCAGCACTGACAAAACTATCAATACAGCATGAAATCACAAGCGAAGAACTAAACGCTCTCCTCAACACCCTACACCACCAAGTCGTTCAGATCGCCAAAGCAATATAAAGCACTAAAAAACCCCAACTAAGGTTGGGGTAGATGATTTAGGCTTGCCCTGAAATTACTGTGCCACATAAGCCTTGACCATTTTGACAAAAGCAGCCTTGGCATCATCACCCAGACTACGGTATGCCGTGACAATTTCATGCTCAGGCTCACTTAAAGTATCAGCTCTTAAACCAAACGTAATATAAAAGACATCAAATCCCGCATTACTCAAAGCAATCAGCTGATCCTGGTTCAAGGCATCACCATGCTTTTCATAACGGACTATAGATCCGACTGCTTTACCTATAATTTCAGCCATTTCAGGTTGAGTCAGCTTCAAACGGTTTCTTTCCGCTTTCAAACGTGCCCCACGCTCTAAAAAATTATCATTAATCGACATTTTTACCCACCAAAGTATTGAAACTTTCGATTTATCGTAATATTATTCAGTAATACAGTGATTCACTGATGCTC
>NZ_JAMXYB010000053.1:0-8889 GCF_024129495.1 Acinetobacter sp. S4400-12
TATATTTCATATCCAGTCCATGATGTTTAAACCATCATAAACCAGACATTTTTATTGGTGAGAATATAGACACTTTAAATGGGTTCTAACATTTTGACTTCGTATAAGAGATTTTATGTTAAATAGAGAGATTCATTATTTCTTCAAAAATTAAAAAAACCGCCTATTAGGCGGTTTTTTATAAAATATTTCTAACTAGAGATAGTTAAAACGGTAAAATTTGGTGGTTGATATATGATTTGTGTCTGGGAAAAAATCATCATTCCCGAAATTAAAAACATCAATATTGTTATTACAGAACTATATAATCGCATTCATTACTTATCAATCTTACTAGACCAACATCTTAATCTTATATTGTTACATTTACAATAAAAATATGATTTTATTGTATTTTTTGATTAATTTTGTTTTTTATAAATTTAATGAATATGTATATAAGAAAACTTGATTTTTACTATTTTTAGTGTATAGTTGACTTAACTAGAAAAAAGTCTTGTTCCGGTAAATCTTCTTTAAGTATCGCAGTTTTAGTCATAATCCTTCGTTTTTTTCAGATTTTAAGTCGCTTCTTTATTATTTTCAAAGTTATACCCAGTCAATAAAATGACTTAAAATTATTAAAAATTAGTAGGATATATTATGTCAAACTCAAATGTTGTTAAAGGTACTGTAAAGTGGTTCAACGAAACTAAAGGTTTTGGTTTCATTCAACAAGAATCAGGTCCAGACGTTTTTGCTCATTTCAGCGAAATCGCGAGTTCAGGTTTTAAAACCTTAATGGAAGGCCAACAAGTTGAATTTAGTGTAGCTCAAGGTCAAAAAGGACCGAATGCTGTAAATATTATTGCTATCTAAGCAATAATAAGCAGTAATAAAAAGCACTCATGAGTGCTTTTTTTATACTCTAAAACTTTTTTAAAATTAAAAAATTTCTAAAAAATAGAATGTAAGTTGTTAAAAATAAATGATTTAATTGCAAAATCTAAAAATGGTACTGAAATTATTGTTTCGTTAATTCCCCGTCACAAGATGCAGAATACACGTCAAGGCTCAAAAAAAATTGAAGTCGGTAAAAGAGTATTGCTGGAATCTGGAATCGAGGTTGATTTAAATTTGGATGGGCGTACGTTTTACACTTCTCTAAATCAGCTATTTAAATTAAATCATAAAGTTTTTTAGAAAAAATTATTAAATATCAATATTTTAGGTGGTTTTTTTAAAATTTTATATAAAAAGGAATTTTTTTATTAAATAATATATTATTTAATAAAAACTTATATAAAGGCTACTTATAATGAAAGTAGATACTAAAAAAGTATTATTTAAATCCCTCTTTCTATTCATTTTACTAGTTTCACAGACTATTTATGCAGAAGCAAGAAGTACGATTTGTCGAGTAAGTGTAAAAGACAAAAACCTCCATATTGGTATATGTTCTATAGAGTCTTCAAATGACTCCTCATATTATTTATCAGGGAAAACCTTGTCATATAAAACCGGAATGAAAAAGATAGGAATCAAGATTCTTGAAAAAAATAAAGCATTGATTCAAATAGAAATGTCTTCGGGAGAGCTCTATGATTGGGGCGTTACATTTCGTTCCTCAGTTCGGCCAGGATGTTGGGTGGGGTTACAAAGTGATTTCAAAGTATGCGCATTACAATTTCGCCCTAATTTATTCAAAAATTAAGGGTTAAAGCGCATATAGTTTGATGGAGCTTTTGAATAGCTACTCAAAGTCTGTGAAGGATAATCTGACAGACAAAGAGTCCTCGATCCTGCGTCAATGAGTGAAGGAGAAATTTCATGGATAATAACTTATTTGATGATCTGACTGCTTCAATCAAAGAAGCTGGCGCCATCAAACGTAATGAGATAACGGCAAATCGAGTGACTGAGCTTAAATTCCCAGACATTAAAGAAGTACGCGAGAAAACTGGCTTAACTCAGGCAGAGTTTGCTGCACGTTTGCATATCAGCGCGAGAAAGCTCCAAAACTGGGAACAAGGCCGTCGCTATCCGACTGGTCCTGCAGCGACTCTAATTCGCATTCTGGATGCCCATCCAACTCTGATTTAAAAATTTTAGATAATAAAAAACCCCGGCATCCTGCCGGGGTTTTTCGTATTGGTTCGCTCGGTATAACTCCTGTCGTACCTTACAGTCCTTGTGCTTATCTCTTGTTATTCTTGTATGGAACTTCCTGTTCCCGATGAGTTCATCATAGGAAAATTCCACTGTCCCAGGTAGCCGCAAAGGGCCGAGATTTATGTACGCCAGAGCGTACAAAATAGCCTAAATTTTATCCACAAAAAATGTGGATAATTTTGGACATTGAGGCATTGATAAAATTTGAAAAACCTCAAAATTGACTATTTTTTAAACAATTTTATTGGCAAGAAGTATCAAAACTGCTCATAAAAAAAGCCGACTTGTTTCTAAGTCAGCTTTTCGACATCGTCGAGCATTATCACTATAACACAAGTATTTGATTTTTATATTAGTATACAAGTGTTGTTATTCCCAAGTAGAACTGTTCTCGATAAATAATGAGCTAATTAACAGTACATATTCGGCTCAAAATATGAGTCGAACTTGTGCTATATTTAACTCATCTTAGATTTTAGATGAGAGAGATTGAAAATGCAGAAATGGATTTGGCAAGCAGAAAACTGGACAAATTTCACATGGCAAGATTCAACTATCTTACCTAAAACCAGACAGATACATCAAAAAATTGGAATTCTTCTTGGACAAAGTCAGCATGATTTA
Organism: Acinetobacter sp. S4400-12; assembly: GCF_024129495.1. Lineage (NCBI taxonomy): Bacteria > Pseudomonadati > Pseudomonadota > Gammaproteobacteria > Moraxellales > Moraxellaceae > Acinetobacter > Acinetobacter sp. S4400-12. Next base: position 2,776 of record NZ_JAMXYB010000053.1, read on the forward strand.
GCGAAAGAACAATTCACTCTAGATACTCTACTTGCCAATCTCGTTGCTTCATCAGCAATTGAAAATGAAACCCTCAATGTTTTTTCATTGCGATCATCTTTAGCCCAACGCTTGGGTGTCACTCTTGAACAGCCTTATCCAAGCTCAGATCGATCAGAAGGTTTAGCCAATATCATGCTGGATGCGCTGAACGATGTTAAGCAACCACTGACTGTTGAGCGCCTCATGCAATGGCATCGTTGGCTTTTCAATGACCCCGACTGGACAATGCAACGTTTACGCATTGGTCAACTGAGGGGATCAGAGCCTATGCAGGTCGTTTCAGGTCGATTGGATTACCCTAAAGTACATTTTGAAGCACCGCCAAGAGAAGGCTTAGAAGAACGCTTACATACCTTCATAGCGTGGTTTAATCAGAGTCTGAATGATTCATTGCTTGATCCTCTGTTACGTGCAGGCATTACCCATTTATGGTTTGTTACCCTACATCCTTTTGATGATGGTAATGGCCGTATTACACGTACACTTACAGACCTTGCTCTAGCTCAAATGGATGAGCAAAGTATCCGTTTGTATGCAATGTCTACTGCGATATTAAATAAACGTAAAAGTTACTATGAGATATTAGAACAAACTCAAAAAAATGATTCTGATATCACAGATTGGCTGATTTGGTTTCTAGACACGCTGAATGAAAGCCTTGAAAAAACCTTAGCGCAGATCAGTCGAACATTGTTTAAAAGTCAATTTTGGCATAAATATTCAAATTTAGCCCTGGGTGAAGAACAACGTAAAGTTCTAAATCGTTTATTAGACGGTGGCGAAAATGGCTTTGAACATGGTATTAGTGCTTCGCAATATCAAAAGGTTGCTAAAGTCAGTAAGGCAACGGCTACTCGCCACTTATCAGACTTACTTGAGAAAGAATGTATCGTTAAATTAGAAGGTGGTGGACGTAATACACGCTATCAGATCAATACCCAGTTATAGATATTCTAAGCAATAAAAAACCCCGGCATCCTGCCGGGGTTTTTCGTATTGGTTCGCTCGGTATAACTCCTGTCCTACCTTACAGTCCTTGTGCTTATCTATTGTTATTCTTATATGGAACTTCCTGTTCCCGATGAGTTCATAATAGTAAAATTCCAGTATTCCGGATAGCAGCAAAGAGCCGAGATTGATGTGAGCCAAAACGTACAAAATAGCCTAAATTTTATCCACAGAAATTGGGGATATTTTTGGCCCTGGGAAGACCGAGAATATTGGGGAAATGTCGAATTTGAGCATTTTTTAACCGATTTTATTGGCTAAATATTACAGATCTGCTTAAAAACTCACCAACTTATTACGAAAGTCATTTTTTGTGCATTTTGTGATCATGGTGAAATTTTTAAGTCATTGATTTTTAAATTAATATACAAGTGTATTGCGTATAACCTCCATTATGTTAAATGGACCTAAATTCCTTAATGCGACAGAACAAAACTATACAAGCAGATGAACCAGAAAAGGACCTACCAAAACCATAAAAATACCAGCAAGCACCATTGTTAAGCTGGCAATAACACCTTCTTCTTTATCACGACTATAGGCTTTAGTCGTTCCAAATCCATGTGCTGCGTTGCCCAAAGATGCACCCATGGCAAAATGAGATTTTAACCGTAAAGCGCCTAGCACAGTATCACCGATGATCATGCCTATAACACCAGTAATCATGGTAAATAAAATAACCAGTTCGACAGAGCCACCTATATGACTGCTCAACTCCATTGCAAAAGGTGTCGAAATGGAACGCGCCATTAAGCTGTAGGTTGTTGACTGATCAAAATTAAACAGCTCGGCCAGATAAAATGAACTGATCATTCCCGCTAGCATGCCCATCACTATGCCCATACTGATAGAAAGTAGATGTGTTTTGATTATTTCACGGTATTCATAAATTGGAATGGCAAAAGCGACTGTTGCAGGACCTAACATCCAGACAATCCATTGACTATCTTGCATATACGTATCATAGGATATATTCAAAGATAATATTAAAATAATCAGAAGGATAGGGGGAAGTATCGCTGGTGATAAAATCAGATAAGGATATTTTTGATGGGTTTTTTTTGCGATAATATAAAACAGTAAAGTTGCAATCAGACAAACAATGGCAATTAAAGTCATGATTATTTTCCATCCAGATCTATATTACGCAGAGATTGGGAGCGATGATTTTTGATTTTATTTTCAAATTTAAAGCCAATATGTACACTATATGCTGTAACCACCATGACACAAATGGTTCCCAGAATAACAGTAAGGATTAATTGCCAGCCTTCTGTTAAGAAAAGATGTTTATATTTAATTAGTCCAACAAAACAGGGAATAAAGAATAGAACCAACTCACCTAAAATAAAATCGGAGCCACTCTTAATCCATTCAAGTTTAAAAAATCCAGTCAATAAACCTGTCAAAACAATAAAAAGCCCGATCACTGCACCAGATACTGGAAGTTTAAATAAGGATTGAAGTATGCTGCCAATCCACCAGAAAACAAGTAATAAACTGATTTGCAAAATGATTTTACTGAAATAGTTAAATCGGGTCGGATGTTCGATTTGTACGGGCATTGATATCACAGTTTGATTTTGAAGATAAGGTAATTTTATATGCTGAACATATGCTAAATTATGAATAATTTTATAAATATTATTCTATATTGGGATAATTTATGGATCTAAAATCCCTTAAAATTTTTGTTGAAACTGTCAATAGCCAAAGTTTTAGTTTGGCTGCAGAACACTTGTTTATGACGCAACCGACTTTAAGTAAGATCATTAAGAGCTTAGAAGAAGAGTTGGGAACAGCACTATTTAAAAAGGGTGCAGCAGGAAGAAAACGTGAAGTCGTACTAACTTATACAGGCGAACTGATTTATCAGCATGCATTAAACATATTGTCAGAACATGAAAAAATTTATAACACGATTGAGCAAGTTCAGTTACTTAAAAAGGGGAAACTGACTTTAGGTTTACCACCATTAGGTTCTGTCTTATTTAGTTCACTTATTGCCTTATTTCATAAGCAACATCCGGATATACAGCTTAGTTTTTTAGAGGTAGGCTCAAATAGTATTGAGGAAGCAATTGCAGATAAACGTATTGATGTTGGTATTTTACTTGGTAATTTTCGACCGACTTTTGCGTCAATCCTAGTTGTTGATTCAGCAATGTGCTTACTATCCATAAAAGATTCACAGTGGAGAAATAGAAAAACAGTCAATTTGATTGAATTAAAAGAAGAATCCTTTCTATTATTTTCTGATACTTTTACTTTGAATAGTATGATTATTAAAGCAGCAAATACAGTAGGTTTTGAACCTAAAGTTGTTTGTAAAAGCAGTCAATGGGACTTTATTGCAAAAATGGTTGAATCAAATATGGGAATCACATTACTTCCTCAAATATATTGCCAGCAATTCGATCAGGAAAAATTCAACACTGCCGTATTGGAAAATCCAGGTTTAAATTGGACTTTAAGTATGGCCTGGAATACGACTATAGCAATGAGTCCTGCAACTAGAGCATGGCTAAATATTGTAAAAGATCATAAACAGAAAATTCACTTTTAGTTCAAGGCTTTTACAACCAGTTTTTAATTGTCGCTACAATCAGTTCTGACTGTTTAATTCATCGGTTCTGTCGCATTAAGGAATTTAGGTCCATTTAACAGGTAATGCTCCCCTCAAATAATTGAACTTAAAAGTAGAAAATCGAATAGCCTTAATTTAAGGAGATTTTCTATGAAAACATCTAAATATTCAGACAGCTTAATCATGAGTATTTTGAAGCAAGCTGAAGCAGGAACTCCAGTTCCAAATTTATGCCGTGAACATGGAATGAGTTCGGCCACATTTTATAAGTGGAAATCAAAATATGGTGGCATGGATCTCTCGATGATGACTCGATTGAAAGAGCTAGAAGCTGAAAATGCTCGTCTTAAACGTATGTATGCCGATGAGCGACTCAAGTCAGATATCTTACAAGACGCACTGTCAAAAAAGTTTTAAGGCCAATTCAACGTAAATCAATTGCTAATTCAAGGCTAAGGAGTTTGTTTAATATCTTCATTAAAAAAATTATTAGTAAGAATAATTATCAATAATATCAAAATTATTAAGTTATTAAAATTTAAGAATTTCTAAAATTAACATAATACACCTTATACGAAATGCTTGAAATTTCCCTATAGGCATCAATATCTTAGTTAAAGCCGTTCCAGGGTTCAGCGCACTGGAGCGGCTTTTTATTGATTCTTCACGTTCCACGCCTATTCTTTGATCATTGTTCCACAACTTTGATTAGCTTCAGTGAAGAATCAATTGTCAAAAACAGCCTTCGCCAAACGACCGAATAAACCTCGTTTTTTAGGTTGTCGCTCGATATGCGTAGGCACTGGACTGTGCTCATTTTCTATTTGCTCCGGAGTAGTCAATCCGTCATATTTAGCTTCTGCTGTGTCTAGTTCTGGATCTGTTTTGGTCATGCTTGGTTGCACCGATTCTTGATCGGTAAACGTAGTCATATTGGCTTTTGGGGCTTCTAGTAAGCGTTGTATCGCCTCTATCTGATTATCTTTTGTTGCTAATTGTTCTCTTTGAAAAATTTCTCGTTCATGTGCTAGTTGTAGTTGTTTTTTTAGTATATCTATCTGTTGTTTCAACATGTCTACTTCTGTCTCTTTTTGTACCGAAGTAGACTGTAACGTGGTTACATGCTTATTATTTTGGGATGGTTCACCAAATACGCGTATAGCTTCTGAAAGGTCTATTTTCCCATCGCTATTTTTTGATAAATCTCCTTTATTTATACGCTTATAGATGCTTTGGCGGTTCATTCCATAAAGTTGAGCTAATTCAATAACAGATAGTGCTTTCATTATGTAACCTAGGTGAAACTCTGTATGTTAGTAGATAGTATTTAGTGATGTAACGTTACATCAATGATTTAACGATAGCCAACTTTTTCAAGCATTGGAGCAAACTCCTTTAGTTTTTCAGAATCTTTAAGCATTTCAGCAATTCTTACTGCAAATTGAGTATAGCTTTCAGTTCCTTGAGAGTATTTACTCATTTCTGGAAGCTCAGATAACTTATTGGAAAATAAGTAACGTTGAGAGTCAGTCATTTTTTTTGAAAAAAGATCTAGATTCCCAGATATTGTTTGATTTTCTGGTGATTTGTTCTTAGATTTTTTGTGCTTAAAAGAAAAAGAAAAACCACATATTGAACGGCCTTTTTTATGCTGTTGGTAGTTTGCTTCTATATCTGTTTTTTCGCTAATTTCAGAAATGGCTAAGTCAAGAACTCTTGTTTTAAAGTGATCCATACGCTTGTATTCATTAACACCAATTCCAAGTTGTTCTCTAAAAGTTGCTAATTCAAATAAAGGTGTTCTCCCCACAGCTCTCCATTGAATTAGTAACTCATATAATCTTGCTGAATATGTACTGTTAAGCTGGGCTGTTTGGCTCAGTAAATATTGAGTAAAAAAGTCTTTAATACCATCAATCTTACTTATTCCTTGTACAACAGCTAGTGTGAAAACAAGTTCAATAGCCCCTTCATCATCTAGATATTTTACTTGCTGAATCCATCTACTTTTGACTAACTTCCCATCTTCATCAAAGAAGCTAAATCTTCTGTTAAATAAGGAATCCTCTGCTTCTTTCATTCTCTGATAAGCATTTTGCCTCGTGGTCCCGAAAACTTCGGCATATCTCAAAGCATCTATTCTTAAAGGAGTATCTGTACTTAGTCCTGTACCCGTATGTCTAGCATCAACGATGGCTAATTGAACAATATGAAACTCTGATAAAGATAGAGCTTGGAAAGCTTGGTTTAACCGATTGGTTTTTACAACTAATTCTTTTGACATAGACCCAATTGAAATATTTTTATACCCACAGATTATAATAATGTGGGTGTAACTACAACTGTTTAGTTAAGGGCGTAATTAAATGGGTAACTAAACGTGGGGAAATGGGTAACTAAACGTGGGGAAATGGGTAACTAAACGTGGGGAAATGGGTAACTAAACGTGGGGAAATGGGTAACTAAACGTGGGGAAA
>NZ_JAMXYB010000054.1:0-8256 GCF_024129495.1 Acinetobacter sp. S4400-12
AAGTCGTGGTTCGTGGTCGTCATGAAGAAATTGATGGCGGTGATTCTGAACCAGGTGAAGACACTGAACATAAAGTCGTGACCAACTGTGTTTATTACAAATTGACTGTAAACGGCAAAGTTGAGATCGAAATTGACATTCTAGGCTTCAAAGAAGTGATTGACGGTGTTGATCGCTTAGCGAAGCAACGTAACGCACTAGGCATTTAAGTTTTCCTACCCTTGCATGAACAACGTTTTGTGCAAGGTTTTTTTAATTTGTCACTTTTTAGGAATGCAACATGAATACTCAAGACCAAGATAACGTTCAAACCTTGACTGATGATCAAGCATTGAATCAAAAAGCCATTCAGAACCCAAATGAAGAAACCGTTCAGCTCGAACAGTTCATTCAGTTTGGCGGTACCACAATTACCGAAATCAAAATTCGCAAACCGAATGTCAAAGCATTAAGTGGTGTCAGCCTGCAGGCGATCTATCAGCACGATGTAAACGCATTAATCAAAGTACTTCCACGTGTCACCACGCCAGCATTAACAGCACAGCAAGTCCTTGAACTTGATCCAGTCGACTTTGCACAGCTTGGAGGTCACTTGGTCACTTTTTTGTATCCGAAGGATCTGCAGAAAGCGATCAAAGAGGAACAGCAATAAAACTGGTCGATGAAGTAGATGAAGCAATTGCAAATATTGCCTGCATCTTTCATTGGCCACCCAGCGCATACGATGACATGGACATTATCGAATTAACTAAATGGCATCACCTTGCGCTGAAGCGTCACCAAACCAACGTGTAAACGAGTCCACCAATGTCAAAACTAAAATTAGAAGTCCTATTCAACGCTACTGATAAAGTATCTGGACCCATCAAAACAATCATTGGTGGCTCAAAATCTATGGCAGCTGCCTTAAAAAAAACCAATACAGAATTAAAAGATTTAGAGTCACAGCAACGTAAGATTTCAGGCTTTCGTCAACTCACTTCACAGTCAGAAAAGACAGCACAGTCACTGGCCAAAAACAAAGAGACGATTGCTGAATTAAAACAAGCCTTAAAAATCAATCCTGAAGCACAGGAAACCGTGACTGCTTTGGCACGTGCTGAAGCTGCACATAAACGCCTGATGGCAGTACAAAAAAGCCAAAGTAAAGAACTGACTGGCATGGCACAGGAGTTCAACAAAGCTGGCATTCAGATGGATCGGCTCAATGAAGAAGAATCGGATCTCAAAAATAAGATTCATCTAACCACCATGGAGCTGAACAAACAAAAAGAAGTCTTAGGCAAACATGAAGAAGCCCAGAAGAAATACGAAAAGATGCAGGCACGAATGGGCAAAGCCAATGAAATGGCAAAAAAAGGTCTGATGATTGCCGGTGCTGGTGCTGCATCACTAGCAGTACCAGTCAAAATTGCCATCGATTATGAGTCAGCCATGGCGGATGTAGCCAAAGTCGTGGACGGCTTAAAAGATGAAGCCGGTAAAATCACACCAGCGTATAAACTCATGTCAGATCAGATTGTTGAAATGACCACACGTTTACCAATGGCAGCCAAAGATATTGCAGCCATTGTTGCTGCAGGTGCTCAGTCTGGTATTGCTAAAAATGAGTTACTTGGCTTTGCCGAGTCTGCAGTAAAAATGGGTGTGGCGTTTGACATCACTGCAGATCAAGCAGGTCAAAGCATGGCAGAAATGCGTGCAGCATTTAAACTGACACAGCCACAAGTGGTCGCGCTGGCTGACCGAATCAACTATCTAGGCAATACATCACCAAACAAAGCCGACAAGATTATGGAAGTCGTTCAGCGGATCGGTGCATTGGGTGAAGTCGGTGGTTTCGCATCAAGCAGCATTGCTGCCATGGCTGCATCACTGACATCGGTTGAACCCGATGTTGCAGCAACTGGTATCAAAAATATGATTCTTGCCTTGACCAAAGGTGAATCAGCCACCAAAGGTCAGTCTGCAGCATTTAAAAAATTGGGCTTGGACAGTGTTCAAGTGTCTAAAGATATGCAGAAAGATGCTGAAGCAACTGTGGCGAAGGTCATCGAGGGGATTCAAAAACTCGAAAAACATGAACAGGTGGCGATCACCAATGAATTGTTCGGTTCTGAAGCCTTGCCTATTGTGATGCAGTATTCACAAGGATTGGATACGCTGAAAAAGAACTTAAACGCTGTGTCAGATGCCAAAGTCTATGCTGGATCGATGGAAGCTGAATATGCTGCTCGAGCAGCAACAACAGCCAACAATATTCAATTAGCCAAGAACCATATGGCAGCCTTAGGCATCACCATTGGTAATGTTCTATTACCTGGTGTGAATTCTATGATTGGCAGCTTTAATGGTGTCATGAGTGCCGTTCAAAAATGGTCACAGGCGAATCCTGGTCTGTCATCTGGTTTAGTCAAAATTGCGATTGGTGCCATTGCCATTGTGGGTGGTCTGTCTGCCCTATCGATTGGCTTAATTGCTGTTTTTGGTCCAATGATGATGGTCGGTCGCGCATTTGGTGTAGTCGCTATGGCAGCACGTGCCATGAGCATGGCTTTACTCACCAACCCAATTACATGGATTGTACTTGCCATTGCCGGTGCTGCATTCCTGATTTATAAGAACTGGGCACCCATTTCAGCATTCTTTGTTGGCATCTGGACAACTATCAAAACAGCATTCAATGGTGGCATTCGTGGCATTTCCGCACTGATTGTCAACTGGTCCCCAATTGGCCTGTTCTATTCAGCCTTTGCCAAAGTACTGTCATGGTTCGGCATAGATCTGCCTGCAAAGTTCACTGGCTTTGGTGCCATGATTTTGGAAGGACTCAAAAACGGTATTTTATCCAAGGTCAATGCTGTCAAAGATGCCATCACAGGTGCGGTCAGTGGTGTCATTGATAAAGCCAGGGGCATTCTAGGCATCCATTCCCCCTCACGTGTCTTTATGGGTATTGGTGGCTACACCATGCAGGGGATGGCCAACGGTATTGCCAATGCAAACAACTTACCAGTGGCAGCAACCACCACCGCCACGCAAGGTGTAGTCGACACAGCCGTCAAAACAAAACCAGTCAAACCAATCTCAATGGGTGGCGGATCTGCAAAGTCATTCGTCAGCAATGACACGATTAATATCACGATCCAAGCCAAAGATGGTTCTTTCGTGAAAGGTACAGCTGAAGCCTTGCGTCAAGAATTACAACGTGTAGTTCAAGAAGAACAAAACGCAAAACGTAAATTTTTAACAGACACGGAGTAAAGACACATGATGATGGCTTTGGGCATGTTCGTGTTTTCACTACGCACAGCCTCATATCAAGAATTAAAACGTGTCACCAACTGGCGACATCCGTCCAATAGTCGTGTTGGTGCTGCACCTGCTTATCAGTTTGTGGGCAAGGGTGAAGATACCATCACCCTGCAAGGGGTGATTTATCACGAGATCACCGGCAGTCGAAACACTTTGGACATCGTGCGTCAAATGGGTGACACCGGTAAAGCCTATACCCTCATTGAAGGCACAGGCAAAATTTATGGCTTGGTCATCATCAATGATCTGGAAGAAGGCAAAACTTTTTTCTTCAAAGATGGTGCAGCACGTAAAACAGAATTCACCATCAAACTGACCATTGTTCGTGATTGGCAGCCAAGCATTTTAGGCACACTGGTTGGCATGGGCATTGGTGCACTGAATAGGATCTTGTAATGCTTAAACAGGCTTTAAATTTTGCAAATAATGCCATCAGTGCATATGAGAACTTGACTGAATACCCGACACCCATATTTCGTGTTGAAGTCGATGGTGTGGACATTTCACCGCAAATGGCCACACGTCTAATGTCGCTGACAGTCAAAGATAATCGTGGCTTGGTCGTGGATACCGTCGATATTGAATTGGATGATTCAGACGGCATGCTCTCAATTCCACCTAAAGGTGCAAAGATCCAGGTGTGGTTAGGTTGGTCCAATACCGGTTTATTTGACAAAGGCGTGTACAAGGTTGAATCAACGTCACATCGCGGTGTACCAGATGTGCTGTCCATTTCTGCCATGGCCAATGACGTGTCAGAAGGTTTAAAACAGAAACGTGAACGCAGCTGGAATAATCAAACTATTCAGCAAATCTTTGACAAGATCGGTGATGAATATGAACTCAAAGTAATTGTTCATGAAAAATTTGCATCAAAAAAAATTAAATACATTGCTCAAAATGAATCTGATGCAAATCTCATCACACGTATTGCTGATGAACAGGATGCCATTGCTACAGTGAAAAATGGTCATTTGATTTTACTGCCACGTGGTGCCAGCCAAACGGTTTCAGGTTTAGCCTTGCCACGAAAAATCATCACCCGGGATGAAGGCGACCAGCACAACTACACCAATGGTACCGGTACCGACAACATCACTGGTGTCAAAGCCTATTACTATGCAGAAGGAAAAGCCAAAAAACTTCATGTATTTGTGGGTGACAGTGAAGACAACTTAAAAGAAATTCGCTATGTGCATAGGGATAAGACCACTGCAGAATTGGCAGCCAATGCCGAATACAACCGCTGCAAACGTACTGCACAAAAGCTGACATATGCTTTAGCCAAAGGAGATCCAACGCTGATCCCCGAACAGGAATTTGAGTTCAACGGATTAAAGCCTGAAATTGACGACATCATTTGGCTGGGTACCAATGTCACCCATACTTTAAATGACAATGGCTTAACCACGTCTGTTGAATTGGAAGTGCAGCTGCCCGATGCAGATGACGTGTCGACCTTATTTGAAGGCAGGGAAGAAAAAACGGAAGAAGAAAAGCAAGCCAAAAAGAAAAAACGCACAGGTAAAAATTATGCCGAATATACAGGTGTAATCGCGTATTACAGTGAAGGTGGCAAGTCCATCAAACTGACCTCTGGTGATCAGTCTAAACAGCTAAAACTCACCCACATTTATAAATCTAAAAAGACTGCGACCAATGCCTTAAAACGAGAACAGGCAAAAATTGATAAATATAAAAAATCAAAATAAAAAAAATCCCGACTCTGGGGAAAGTCAGGATGAAATGGGTCTAATTAAAATAACGATATTAAATAACATTTACAACATAAACTTTCGATATATCGTAATTTTGTTGTATATTCGTATGAATAAATTTTGATCCAAAGGTGCAATATGTCTAGACCTTCACGTACTAAATGCCCCCATTGCGGTTCAAGTTTCCCCATCCGAAACAGTGTCGAATTAAATCCACTTTTACGACGTTTTCATGCTCAGTGTTCAAATGTTGAATGTGGCTTTACTGCACAGGGTTTTTTTCAGATTGAATTTGAACTTTCACCCTCTGGTATGCCTAATCCAGAAATAAACCTCCCCCCTTCTCCACATAAAAATAAAAATTCACAGGTCTCACGTGTCTAAAAAATTCGATATCGCCCAGCAAAATCAATTGGATCAAGTTCACGTGGTACCACGTGACTACAGCACACCTTCACTATCTGAATGTGAAGAATGTGGCAATGACATTCCACCAGAACGCCAAAAGCTGGGTGGTGTCACGCTATGTATTGAATGCAAGACCAAAGAAGAACGTCATGCCAATCGTTATCGCTGATTCATCAGATCCAATCGAATGCCCCTGCCCTGAATGCACATCACAGGATTAAAAAAATGGATAAAACAAAAATCGAGATCAACAATATAACAATTCAACATGCCAAGAAAATTATCCTGGCACACTCTAAAAAGGGCGAACGCTACATATTAACCAACATCCGTGGCTATCTTAGTGCTCATTGGGAATCAACACCAACCCACCATCAAATGATCCAACGTGTATGGGATCTAGAAATAATTAAAAGTCAGCTACTCAATAATGGTGCCATTATTGATTGGTCTGGTTATCAATATGTGCTGAATCACTTTGAAGAACTCAGTCAAGATCACCGTTCCCCTGCCGAAATCATTGCAAATAGTTTAAAAGATACTTTTACTGCAGCTGCTGAAGGCATTCGTCGTCTAGTTAAAGCTTGGGAAAAGCTTGGCTACGAGGTAAAAAAATAATGTGGCTCTATCCATTTTTAGTTGGCGCAATATGTGGTATCTGTGGCAGTGCTTTATTATTTCTCCACACAGTAGGATGGTTTTAAAAAAACGGTTATAATAACAACAGGATGACAGCATATTGCTGGGTGTACAGGCTTGATACATTTTCAGACATCCTTTAAAGGCCCCACATGGGGCTTTTAATTTATATAGAGGGCATCCCATGAAAAAATTTATAAGTGCATTATGTGCAGCATTTCTATCTGCATGCAGCAGTACACCAGAATATAAAACAGTGGAAGTCACAGCAGATCAGTTTGGGGATAAATGGCCACTGACTGTGGATAAAGGAACCTTACATTGCGAACAACCGACACGAATCATTTTTACTGCACCAGATGGCCAAAAATATGGCGTCAATGGATCGGCTCAAAATGACTATGTGACAATCATGGAAATTACAAAAGATACTGAAATTATGGGACAAAAAATTAAAATGAATCCATCGGTATTAATAGAAGAAGGTATGCAACTCTGCGAAAACGCCAAATAAAATAAAAGCTCCAGAATCTGGAGCTTTTTTGTATCTTTCACTTGACGCATAAAATGATTCACTGATACAGTTTTACCACTACAGCAAAATCTGTAGTCAGGCGTGGAAACCTGAAACCATCATAAGGCGCAAATAAAGTCGCGCAAGCGGCTGTTTTTTTGTGTAAAATTCGGCTATGCCTTTTATGGCAGGCTGGACAGGGTGCCCTTCGGGGCAGCCGTTCCTTATGACGGTAAATTTCCACCCCTGTTCAGTCTGTCACCAATCTTTGTGGAAATTGATTGGTGTCAGGTTTCAAACTTGACATAAGGAAAAACCATGAATTATTCAAATCAATTGCTGACACTCGACGGCATTCAATCTTCAGCTCCTGATCTCCAGCAAACTCTAAATACTGAACTTCTAAATAAACAGCAACGTCACGATCTTCTGGTTCGTGTGCTCAAAAGTACCGCTTATAAACCTAGTTTTATCGACCTGCTAAAAAGCATCCTGATATCCAATAAAAAATGGCATATAACCAAAATAAAAGGACCTCGTGGTGTCACTTTTTTGTGATTTGTGCAAGATGCAGACAAAATGCATTTGATTTGCTCCTTTACTGCTTGAACAGTTGAAGCCTTGGTATTTATCAGCTTATATATACCGCAAGCGGAACAGGTTAAAAAATTCATTAGCGGGAGAGAATATGAATACACCAACGAATGATGATATTCGGGAAGAAATTTTGTTGCATATGCTCGATTTAAAACATCGCTTAAATTTAATGAGTAAAGTTCAGGTGACAAATGGGGAACAGATTGAACATGAAGAATTGAATGCACTGTTTAGCTCATTCAGCAAAGATATGAATCAGATTATCGATTCGTTCCAAAGTATCGTTTAAAAGAAAGCCCTCATTTTGAGGGCTTTTTTGTAATTGTCTGATTATTTTTTTACCATAAGACATAATCTGTCGCACTGTGTCACTTGTTGATCTTCCCCTTTTCAAACTTTTCAATACAATGTTTAGTGTTACTAGAGGAGGTTAAATGTCGAACAATACCGTCAACAATAATGATGACCAGAACGAAGAAACACTAATTGAATTAATCCACTTAAAAAACTGTCTAGGTTTGATGAGTAAAATGAAAGTCCAGGAAGGTGAACAGATCGACCCAGCAGAGATCAACTCACTATTTACTACAATGCATGATCAAGTACATAAAATAATTAAAAAATTTGAAATGTCATTGTAAAAAAATGCCACCGGTTAGGTGGCATTTTGTGTTGCATAGGCTTTGGCCATTCCGACAAAGCCTGTTTTCGCTGTATCTGTTAAGGATCGATAAGCAGAAATTACCTGGTGTTCGTCTTCACTCAGTTCCGTAAATCTCACACCAAACGTCACATAGAACGTATCAAATCCAGCCTCCTGCAGAACCATAAGTTGATTCTGATTCAACGGATCACCTTGCTTTTCATAACGAACGATAGAACCCACAGCCACGTCCAGCAACTCTGCCACGCTTGGCTGAGTCAGTTTTAAACGTTTCCGTTCATCCTTCAAACGTGCCCCACGCTCTAAAAACTTATCATTAATCGACATTTTTACCCACCAAAGTATTGAAACTTTCGATTTATCGTAATATTATTCAGTAATACAGTGATTCACTGATGCTC
>NZ_JAMXYB010000055.1:0-6996 GCF_024129495.1 Acinetobacter sp. S4400-12
TTAAATCCATAAATAGGTGTCCACTTAAATTTAAGTGGACACTATCGCGGTATTAATGAGTTAGAAAAAGTGGGGTTCAGCGGACGCTTACGTAAGACACACCTTTTTCATCATTTGAAGTGTCCACCCAAAGCAAATGCTTATTAGCATCCACTAAAGTATTAAGCTTTGATTTTAAAACGACTTGATGCTCACGTTGTGCATCAGGATTACCACATGTAAGTTGCCCATCATAAAAATAGTTAATCATTTTCATAATGCTAGGATGCATACGAAATTGTGTGGTGAGACGTTCACGTAACACATCAGGTGCTTTTTCAAATAACTCTTTAAATAATGATGCAGTAACTAATTTTTCATAGCGTTTGAAATTGTCTTTTGTGAGTAAATTTGAACGATCTTGATTTTCATCTTCTACTTCTACTAAATCTTCAAATGTTTCAGTAGCATCTTGGCCTTCTTGGAACATTGGAGGTAATTGACGATGATCACCCACTAAAATAGCTTTACGGGCACGCATAAGTGGCATTAACAGCTCAATTGGGGTAGCTTTAGATACCTCATCAATAATCACCACATCAAAGCCATCAATACCTGCATCTTGTAAGGTACGTGAATTTTCATTACAAGAAATCGCCACTAAATTACAGTTTTGGGTATATTCCTGACTCATTAGTTCCCAATCCAATTTTGACTGTTGTGGATTATTAAGAGACTGCACCCAGTCTTCAAATAAACCATGCCAATTTTGGTTTTGTGCTTTGCTATCCTGATATTGTTGCTGTAAATACGAAATATGATTTTGAGTAGATTTAATTGATTCACTTAAACAGGTATTTTGAAAATTTTGTTGCTGTAAATGTTGTTGTTCAGCATCTTGCTGTTTTTGCAATTGAATTTCGGTCGTTTTGTATTGATCAAGTAGGTTTTGAATTTCACGTTCAATTTGTTTGATCGGTGCATTATCGGGTACATTTATCTCAAATGCTTGCATTTGTGCAGTTAAGCTTTGGCTTGCTTCTGTAATCTGACCATTAAGACATTGCCCAAATTGTTTAAATTTCTCAAAACGCTCAGCTAATAACATTGCAGTAGATTGTGCATTTTTAATATTGAGGAATTGATCTCTATCCTTAAATAATTGGTAACATTCGTGGGTTAAACCACCACTTTGTTGCTTTAATTGATTTACTTCTCGACGTTTTAGACGCCATAAATTAGAAACTTCTTCGCTATCATCTAGATCCATTTGATTAGCAAGCTGTTCAATTTCTTGTTGTAGTTGTTGAACTTTTAGCTGTGTCTCGATACTCGTAAGACCACCCTGACCTGCTTGTTGCAAGCGAGTAATATCCTGCTCCATCACCTCAAAGCTACTATGAATATTTTGCCAAACATCTAATAATGCCATCAAAATTTGAGCTTGTGATTCTGGATAAAAGCGAAAATCAGCAATTTGAAATGGCAATTGAACCTGATAGTTGTCTAATTCAAATAAGCGACCTGCAATATTTTTAATCATATCGGGTAAAACAAGACCTGGAGGTACAATACTTTGCCCTGCTAACAAATCTTGCAACTGTTGTAATTCTACTAGTCGTTGTTCATGCACTTGATACTCGAGTTGCTGTTGTTGAAAAGCCTTTTGTGCTTGTTGTTGTTGCTGACGCTTTTCAATACCTTGTTGTTTGATACTTTGACGTTGTTGTTCAAGCTTTTGTGCATCGAGTTGTAAAAACTCAGCTTGATTTAACCATGTTTTTAACGCATCAATTTGTGCTTCCTGCTGTTGCAATGGCGTTAAAAAACGTACCTGAATATCATGGCTCAATGCCTCATAATGACGTGCTAAGGCTTGCTCACCTGAAAATAGTTTACCTTCTTCGGTAATTTTATCTCGCCCACGCCCTTGTTTTGCTAAACGAACCGCACGTAATGAAGGGTGATTGGTGATACGTGATAGCGCATTATCAATAGCATCATGTGATTGGCTACTAAGCAAAATGGTTTTACCCTGTTTTACTAGCTGTAAAATAGCTTCAGCAATAACTGTGGTTTTACCTGTACCTGGAGGGCCTTGAATTAAACATAAGTCTGGTGCAGCAAGCATTTTTTGCACTGCACGCTTTTGTGCATTATTTAAGTTAGAATTAAACCATTCTTTAATTTCAGGAAGTAAGTTAGGTAATTGTGCTTGCGTGATATCAAATAAATAACTTGATAGATATGGTGCATAGCAATTTTCATTTTGCTTTAAATTACGCAGGATCCTATCCTGACGATCTACCAATGACCAATCACCAATTAAAGCAAAAGATACGAAACCTGTGCTTGGTACTGTTTCAAGCATTTCTTTAATATCTTCTCTATATTGTAGAATGGCTTCTTCATCAGATTGATCAGGTACCAAATTGGTGACTTTATTTTTCCAATCTTCTGTGGGCTCAATATTCAGCCATGCAAATACAGGTGCTGAAAAAGGTATATCTTTTAAATCTATATGTTGAAAAACATTCTTTACTTCATCTGGATTCAGTAAACAGAAAGCATTTTTACCACGTTTAAATTGTCCGAGTTCAAATTTTACCTTTTGCTTATTTTGACGTTTATCTTCTAAGCTCGGTAATTCAAATTTCCATGGATCAGTTGAGGTATTTAGATCAAATAATTGTAGGTCTTTTCGTGCTAAGGCTCTACGTACAAGCTCAAAATCTTGTTGACTATTAGCAATCGCAAGCAATTTAAAAATATGTTTTTGTTCATCATAATTAATTGTTAAATAACGCAAACCTACTGATTTTTGCCGAATCAGTTCTTTTTTAAAGCCCAAAAATTTACGCCACTCTTCTAAACGCTCATTAGCTAAAACAGAAATTTTAGGTAATTCTTCTACAAGTTGTGGTGTTAATACATTTTGGATACCACGAGAGGGATATTCCCCTTCCCCCAAAAACTGATATTCACACTCTAATTCATGTTCATAGTTAGTAGGGTGTTCACTATTATGGCTAATTATTACGCTTTCTGGGATTAAATAAGGTGTGGAAGAACGAGTCCCCCAGTAACCAATCACAACTAATGAACTGTGTTCATCTAAATACGCACTAAAAGCAGGATGTTGAGGGATACGAATAGCTAAATTAATGCGTTGTGCAGATTTATCCTGTAAAGACAAATTTGCGACATAACACACTGTTGGCATAGATGGGAAAAAAATATTCAAAAAATGTGTGCTTATGTCTGAAGCTACATTTTCAAATAAAGGTTCGAGGCTTGGTTTAGCTTTTAAAATATGTGTAATATTTTGTTCAAGTCTAGTTTCACGATCTGAAAGTTTCCAAAAAAGTGTAGCCATATTTTTTTCTCATAACGAAATTATCATTAAAAAATCTTTAAAATCATAAAAATAATTTTTCAAGTGACCATTATTATAAATATATATGTTTGAAAATTAAAACAATAAATAACCTAAATTGTGGATATGAAATTTGTCTGGGATACTAGGGTCTGTTGAGAATGAATAGCCACCAAAATTCTAGACACACCTAACCATCTTTTGATGGGCCTTTTCATAATCTAATGGAGAACGCTGACCATTGGAACCATGTCTGCGTTTTGAATTGTAGAACATCTCAATATATTCAAAGATATCAGACCTAGCTTCAGTTCTTGATGCATATAGTTTCTTCTTAATTCTTTCTCGCTTTAACAACTGAAAGAAACTCTCAGCAACAGCATTATCATGGCAATTTCCTCTGCGACTCATACTACATTCCAGATTGTGCTGCTTAAGGAATGTTTGCCATTCATGGCTCGTATATTGACTGCCTTGGTCAGAGTGAATCAGAACTTTATTCTGTGGTTTTCTCCGCCATAGAGCCATTAATAACGCATCTAAAACCAGATCTGTCGTAATTCTGGATTTCATAGACCAGCCAACTACAAGTCGTGAGAACAGGTCGATTACCACTGCGAGATATAGCCATCCTTCATGGGTACGAATATAGGTAATATCAGTCACCCATAGTTGGTTCGGCTGTGCTGGATTAAATTGGCGGTCTAAAGTGTTTGCAGCAACAACCGACGGAGTACCTGCATGAGTTCTAGGTTTGCGATAGCCACGCTGTGATTTAAGTCCATCAACTTTCATCAACCGATGCACTCGATTAATCCCACAATTCTCACCAACATCTTTCAGATCACAGTAAATCTTGCGATAGCCGTAAACCCCACCAGATTCTAACCAAAACTGTTTAATCAGTCCTGAAAGTTGTTGCCGTTTCTGGGCTGTCTTGCTGATAGGCTGCTTTAGCCATGCATAATAACCACTATGATGAACATCTAGAGTTGAACACAAACGACGGATCGGCCATATATGCTGGTTGTCCCGAATAAAGGCGTACCTCATTTGGACTGGCTTGCGAAGTACACCGCGGCCTTTTTTAAGATGTCCCGTTCTTCAGTTACTCTTTGCAGTTCTTTTCTGAGCTTTGCTAGCTCTGCAGTTGGATCTGCTGATTGAGTAACTTTGGGTTGTTGAGGATCATAGCGTTTAATCCAGGCATATAAACTATGTGTAGTTGTACCTAAACGCGCAGCAACCTCGGCCACACTATAACCTTTCTCGGTAACTTGCTTTACTGCTTCAATTTTGAATTCTTCAGGATATCGTTTACTGCTCATAAGCACCTCGTTAATTAGCCATTTTATCTAACTAAAAGGTGTCTACAAAATTAGTGGCTATTCACCTTTCATAAGATGACAACTAGACAAAGAGTCGAAATAATTACTAAAAAGAATGTGGCCGAATTTTTAGCGCTATTGGATGGTAAAAAATCTGTAATTGAAATCCTTAATAAACTCGGCGAGTTTTCTAATGAAGATGCAGAAAAACTAATAACTTATTTATCAAATGAACATTTACTAGTAGATACAACTTTAGATATTGATATTGATCAGCGTTATGATCGTCAAATTAATTACTTTGATGATATGATTCTTGATCGCAGAGGAGCAGAAACTCAAAAACTATTGGCTTCAAAAAATATCGTATTGCTCGGTTGTGGTGCAATTGGATCGACAATTGCCGAAATTTTAGTAAGAGCTGGAGTACACTCCTTAACATTAGTAGATTTTAAAAAAATCACAAAGAGTAATATTGATCTTCACTTATTTGCGACAAAAGAAAATATTGGTCATCCAAAAGTTCAAGCTTTATCAGAATATTTGACAAAGATTAATCATAGAATAAGTATCAAAACGTTTAATGAAAAATTACTACCAAATACTGATTTATCAAAATGGATTGATAATAAAGTAGATCTAGTTATTAATAGCTGTGATGAACCATATATCGGACATACATCATTAAAAGTCGGTAGGTATTTACACCATTTTAAAATACCTCTATACGTTGCTGGGGGCTTTGATGCCCATCTTATGAGTTCTGGCGAACTAATCAACCCACCCTTTACCCCATGTATAGATTGTTCACAACGGACTTTTACTAAAGCATTGGAAGGCTGGAAACCCACTTATAGCTATATAAATGCTTCAGATGTGATTGTGGAAGACACTCAACTTGATTCTAAGAATAACTACACAGTAGGTGGAGCCGGAGGACTTATTATGATGAGTGGTTTTTCGGCAAATCTTAGTTGCATAAAAATACTACAATTCCTATGCGAAGATTCTTCTTTCGATCATACACCGATTAGATATGAATATTTACCAAACCATGGAGTTATGACCGAATTTGTATTGTCGCGTCAGGAGGAATGCAATGTCTGCAACAAATAATCTTAGATTTCGACAAAGTGTAGGTGTGATCCCCAAAGCAAACTCTGTAGAGTTTTTTAGAGCTAATATAAGAGAAAGCCTAGTTTTAAAAATTGACAGCAATAAAATTCTGGAATTATTACAAAGTTTTAATGGTAGTAATTCTCTTCAAGATATTTGTAATAAAATGAATTTAATTGATCTAGATCAATTAAAAACACTAAGTAGTTTTCTAAAAAAAGAATTTATTCTAATTGAACAAGACCTACCTTACCCCCTTAGTTTAACTAAAGATAATTATAGATTAATAAACATACTAGAAGATTATTTTCATTCTACCAGTGAAGTTATTAATGCTATAGAAAATTTAAAAAAATCTAAAGTTATGATAATTGGTGTGGGAGCAGTAGGAAGCTATATTGCCACCTATCTAGCAAAAGTACAGGTAGGAAAATTTATTTTTGTTGATTCCGATGTGGTTGATATAAGCAACTTACATAGACAGCATTATTTTGAAAAAAATATTGGTGAGAAAAAAGCAAATGTTTTAGCTGAGCATCTAAAAGAAATAAATAACAATATTGAAATAAAAACCATTCATTGTTTATTGAATGATGGTTTTTTCAAATTAAATAGTTTAGATGATGATATAGACTTAATTATTAATTGTGCCGATCAACCAAGTGTTGATTATACAAGTAAATTAATTGCTAAATACGCAATGGAGAATAATATTCCACATATAGTAGGCGGTGGTTACAATCTTCATCTCACACTAATTGGACAAACAATAATTCCAAATTTAACAGCATGTTTTAAATGTTTTGAAAAAGCATTATATGAAAAAAATCTTATTGATTTAAAAGGTGTAAAAAAATTACATCGCGAAGGAAGAAAATTAGGATCTTATCCACCACTTTCAGGTCTTGCGTCCAGTCTAGCAGCTTTAGATGCTTTTAAAGTATTAATTAAAAAATATGAATATTTACAGCAATCAAACCGGCGTATTGAATTTAGTATTGAGAAAAATAATTTTACTATTAGAGAAATAGCAAAAGATCCAAATTGCGAATGGTGTGGAGCAAGCTAATATGAACTATATTGAAATCCAAGGTATTACTACACATAATGGCTTTGTTGCACAAAGATTTAAAAGACAACACTCTGCTCATTTGAACAGAATTCAAGTGACAACTTGGGTATGAGGACGACCTAATT
>NZ_JAMXYB010000056.1:0-6437 GCF_024129495.1 Acinetobacter sp. S4400-12
TATATTTCATATCCAGTCCATGATGTTTAAACCATCATAAACCAGACATTTTTATTGGTGAGAATATAGACACTTTAAATGGGTTCTAACAAAAGCGTTTCGTATAAGCTCTATTATGTTAAATGCACAGTTTTTTAGAAT
The DNA here is from genome assembly GCF_024129495.1 of Acinetobacter sp. S4400-12. NCBI lineage: Bacteria > Pseudomonadati > Pseudomonadota > Gammaproteobacteria > Moraxellales > Moraxellaceae > Acinetobacter > Acinetobacter sp. S4400-12. The sequence continues at coordinate 142 of NZ_JAMXYB010000056.1, forward strand.
GCAAATTGACAACTTTCTTAGCTGAATAAGCAGCTTCTACAAAATGGTTAGGGTAGATAGAATGATACCGAGCTGTTATCCTTGCTCTGATATTTTCTCTCAAACAATGCACTGAATTTATGACACTTACGCCACCTTAAGTTTATTTACCTCTTTAATCAGTAAATAACTCATCACTGTCTAGTGATGTGGTGTAGTCGCTTGTGTGTTGTATATATCACATCACTAGCCTATCTGAAAAATTAAAAAACAGGCTATGTTTATGTTATCTAATGTACGAGAACAATGGTTCTCTAACATCCGTGGAGATGTGCTTGCAGGACTTGTTGTCGGTCTTGCATTAATCCCTGAAGCTATCGCATTTTCAATTATTGCAGGTGTAGATCCTAAAGTAGGTTTATACGCATCCTTCTGTATTGCTGTCGTTATTTCTTTTGTTGGCGGTCGTCCAGCTATGATTTCAGCAGCCACAGGTGCGATGGCACTGCTTATGGTCACATTGGTCAAAGAACATGGGCTTGAATATCTGCTTGCTGCAACGATTTTAACTGGTGTCATTCAAATATTAGCAGGTTACCTGAAATTGGCTAAGCTAATGCGCTTTGTCTCTAAATCTGTAGTGATTGGCTTTGTAAATGCGTTGGCCATCTTAATTTTTATGGCTCAGCTACCCGAACTGACTAATGTAACTTGGCATGTATATGCTTTGGTTGCTTTAGGCTTAGCGATTATTTATCTATTTCCTTTAATTCCAAAATTAGGAAAATTATTCCCTTCTCCACTTGTTTGCATCATTGCTATTACATTGTTAGCAATAGCCCTAGGAATTGATGTACGGACTGTTGGAGATATGGGAGCATTACCTGACACACTTCCAATGTTCTTGATCCCGAATATTCCTCTAAATTTTGAAACATTGATGATCATTTTGCCGTATTCAGTTGCACTGGCAGCCGTAGGTTTACTTGAGTCTATGATGACAGCAACTATTGTCGATGAAATGACAGATACACCAAGTGATAAGCATCAGGAATGTAAAGGACAAGGTATTGCAAATATTGCCTCTGGCTTCATGGGTGGTATGGCAGGTTGTGCCATGATCGGTCAATCTATGATTAACGTGAAGTCAGGTGGTCTGACACGCTTATCAACCTTCTCTGCGGGTATTTTTCTTCTCATTTTAGTTGTGTTTATTAGTGATTGGCTCAAAGTTATTCCAATGGCTGCCTTGGTTGCTGTGATGATCATGGTTTCAATCAGTACTTTTGAATGGAGTTCTGTCACCCAATTAAAGGACAATCCTAAAAGTAGCAACGTCGTGATGATTGCAACGGTGATTGTGGTGGTAGCTACGCATAACTTGGCGTTAGGGGTATTAACAGGTGTACTGCTTTCAGCTTTATTCTTGGCCAATAAACTAGAAAATGATATTCAGGTCAGTGCTTCTTTTGAGGGGACAGCTCGTCTATATGATTTGAGAGGTCAGATCTTCTTTAGTTCTTCTGAAAAGTTCATGCAAGGTTTTGACTTTAAAGAGGATGTAAAGGAGGTGATTATTGATTTGACCCATTCTCACATTTGGGATGTAACGTCTGTTGCCATGCTTGATTCTGTGGTCAATAAGTTTCAAAAGAATGGTTCGAATGTCACTGTACGTGGCTTAAATGAAGCCAGTTCTATCATGATTGATAAGTATGGGACGCATGCCAGAATTTAAGTTCATGAGATTCTACATTTATGTAGAATCTCTAAAATTAACATAATACACCTTATACGAAATGCGTTATAATTCTCTTGAAAATTCAACGCTGTAGTTTCTAGTTTATAGCCCGAACATCCCTGTTCGGGCTTTTTTTATCTTTTTTAGTGTTCCACGCTTAATAAATAAGCAATGTTCCACGATTTTATTCAGTTTTAATAAACATCATCCGGTTTTTTGAGGAGTCATTATTTCATGTGCTTGCACTGAAATTGGCTCATCAAAAAAGTGGAGTCCTGGTTAACCGTAAGGAAGGAAAAAACGACTCAGGAAGCCCCTCTTTTTAGGTGTAGGCTCAATATGTTCTGGAACAGGGATGCGTTTGTTCTCTGGAGTAGTCAATCCGTCATAGTTCGATTCAGTCTGTGGCCGAGAATCTGTTGCTATATCCTGTTCAGATTCATGATCGGTAAACGTAGTCATATTGGCTTTTGGAGCTTCCAGTAAGCGCTGCATGGCCTCAATCTGTTCTTGATAAAACGATTCACGTTCTAATGATTGATTTTCTCTCTGTATTGCCTGATTTAATTGTTTTTCCAGCATGTCAACTTGACGTTTTAGCAAGTCAACTTCTGTTAAGTTATGCCTACTAGTTGATTGACTTTGGTTGACACTAGAATTGCTTTTTTGTGGTTCCCCAAAAACTCTCAAGGCTTCTGAAAAGTCAATTAATCCATCCGATCCTTTCGATAAATTTCCTTTCTTTATATGGGCATATACAGCTTGTCTTGAATATCCATATAATTTCGCTAGTTCTGAAACTGACAGTTTTTTCATTATGTAAACCAGTTTTCAAATAGTGTTAATAGTTGATTGTTAACTTTACTATGCCAATTGACATCATTCATTGAAAGCCGACTTTTCGAAGTAATGGCATAAATTCTTTTAATTTATTTGGCTCTTGCAGCATGGTTACAATCCGAGCAGCAAACTGTTCATAGCTTTCATTACCTTGTGAAAGTTTAGCCATCTCAGGAAGTTCTGATAATTTACTAGCAAATAAATATCGTTGTGCATCAGTCAAATTGATTTTTAGCTCTTTGTCCTGACTAATGTCATTGGCTGTATTTGTTGCTGACTTTTTCTGTTTAAAGCTAAATGAAAAGCCCGTAATGGATCTGCCGGTTTTATGTTGTTCAACTTTGACATTAATATCGGTATGTTCATTTACTTGCTTTAATGCAATGTCTAAAACATATTTCTTAAAATCGTACATCCTTTTGTATTCAGTCTCGAGTACACCTATTTTTTGTCTGAAATCGTAGATAGTTATAAGAGGCGTTTTTCCGGTACTACGCCACGCAATCAATATTTCATATAAGCGAACAGCATAAGCACTCGTTAAATTGCTTATTTGCTGTATCTCATACTTTGTAAATTGTTCTTCTAATCGAGTTATTAAAGGCACAATAGCTGGAGCAAAAATAAGTCTAACGACAGCCTCATTATCAATATAAGCAACCTCGCTTACCCATCTTGACTTGTGATTAATGACATTACCTTTTTCACTAAGACTTTGATAACTGAATTGTCTTGCAAATAGGTCATCGCAAGCATCTTTTAAGGCTTGATAAGCAGTATTTCGATGTACACCAAATTGATTGATATAACTTTCAGCATGAACTGTTAATGGATCATTAGCATTTATCCCTTTACCTGATTCCCTGGCTTCAACGATAGCTAAAAGAATTAATCGTTGTTCTACTAGATCAAGGTTATAACTAGCATTAATTAAAGCGTTATCTTTGACAATTAGTTCGGTTTTCATATGAAAAATTTATATTTTTAAGTCAATAAGACGAGGTTATATTATCAACTCGCTTAATGCAAGGTAAACCTCGTTTTAATGCAAGGTAAACCTCGTTTTAATGCAAGGTAAACCTCGTTTTAATGCAAGGTAAACCTCGTTTTATAATCTCTCAAAGCCTTATAAATTCAGGTTTACAGGCTATCTAAAAGCATTTAAAAGCTTAAAAATAATTAAAAGCATATTTCATGAAAAATTGCCCTTGGTTTTCGCTTCGCTCAAACTCTATTGAATCTCGCTTTCGCTCGATTCGTCGGGGCAATTTTTGGTTAATATTTTCGTGACTTTTAGAAAAGCAAAAGCAACTCGGAATTCGCTTCGCTCATAAGCTTTTTTTTCTCGCTACGCTCGGTTTAGGGATCAAAATTGGAAAGTTCGCACCCATTCGGGATGCTCTGTAAAGCAGGTGATTGATGGATAGGGAGCTTGTAATCAGGGAAAGGGATGGGCAAATTTTCTCAGTTCGCTCGTAGACACTCGCTCTGTTTAGCGACTCATGCCACGAGATTTCATTCTAGGCGCATGTTGCTGTGCTTTGAGTTGTTGTTCTTGTCTGAGTTTCAGCTGTTGTTCTGCTTTGATCTCATTCACACATTTTTTAATGACTTGATAGGTTGAGTATAGAGTCTGGTATTGCTTGGCTTTGGCCGGATGTTGTTGTTGGTACTGCTTCCAGGCATGTTCTTTGAACTTTTCATTTTCCAATAAATCCTTTACACCATGTTTTTTCTGGTGTTCATGCTGACCTTTCAGCTTTTTGTGTTCTTGGTAAATCGCATCACGTTGGGCTTCCCAGGCTTTTTTTCCAAACAGTAAGGGTTTGTTCTGGGTTAATTCGTTGTGTTGATCGACCAGGCTTTGCAATTTGTCATGACTTTGCTTGAGTCGGCTCTTCACGATGTCCTGGGCAAGCTGCTGATTGAACTCGTTTTCATGTTTTTGCATCTTGCCGAAGGTGTTTTCGGCCTTTTTAAAAACATCCTGCATAAATTCTAGGTCTAGATTCGCGTCTTTTGCGCTGATTTCGCGATTTAGCACTTTGCCAAGGGTTTCCCTCTGTTTTTCTTCCAACAGGGCTTTTTCGTCAATTGGTGGCGTTTTAGCACTATTTTTGATTTGGAACTGCTGTTCAGTTTTTAGTGTATTGAGTTTGATCTCATTTTCAGCAATCAGCAGATCCATATTTTTGCCGTATTGCAACTGAGCCTGATTTCTCTGTTTGATTTCGTCATTGCTTCGGCTGATTTCGGTCTCAATCCCTTTTCGGCGCAGTTCGGTGACTTTCGGCCCTTCGTGCAGCGTGGCTTCTAAACCATTCTCCTGGTCTTTGTAGCTGCGGTGGTCGACTCGGGCAGTGTATCCAGCCAGATCCAGGTGCATATTGCAGATATCGGCAAAGTGTTCGCGCCAGTGTTCGATTTCTCCACTGTGTTTCTGATCCAGTTCCCGGGTTTTCTCGGTGAAGCCTTCCGGAGTAAGTTTGCGTGTGCTCATCAGGATATGCGCGTGATAATTGCGTTCATCACTACCAGATCCAGTATGCGGTGCATGAATACAGGCATCGACGGCCACCTGATGTCTGTCCACGATACTGGCGCATAGCTCTTCGAGCATGGCCAGGCGTTGTTCCTGATTTAATTCACTTGGAAAAGCGATTTCAAATTCTCGGGCAACTGTCGAGTTTTTTCGGGTTTCCCGTTGTTCAACTTCGTTCCAGAGTCTTTCCCGGTTTTTTAAATGTTCTGGTGCGCCTTCGGGTAAATAAATTTCTTTATATTCCACACCTGTTTTTCGGCTGTAATTATGTTCTCGGCCCTCACGTTCACAATAGATCTTTTCACCTGCCCGATAGGCAATCGCAGCAGTAGCGGAACGCCCTGCTGATCGTGCTACGGTTTTGACTGAAAAGTGGTAAATCGCCATGCCTATTTTTCGCTTTTAAATTTTCACGTAGTGAAATACAACCGTGGATACGGTTGTCGGGGTATTGGGGTCTCCCCAATCGGACTTGCAAACGAAGTTTGCATAAGTGCGCTCTTCGAGGAAAACATTACTATACATATAGCACCTTGAATGCATATTCAAGTGCGCTTATGTTAGGCATGGTTTCCCAGGATGATGGTATTGGATGAATGAGCGTTACTGAAAATTTAGACAGCAAGATTAAGGCACACGAAGAGAAGCTCAAACAGCTTAAGGCTCAACGACAGGCAGCACTGGCAAGAGAACGTGCCAAAGAGAAAGACCAGGCACGAAAGGATGATACAAGACGTAAGATTTTAATCGGATCCTGTATGTTAAAAATTACTGAAGGTGATGAACAAGCTAGAGCCAAATTAATTACACAAATGGATAAGTATTTAACAGACGAACGTGATCGAAAATTGTTTAATTTACCCCTTCAATGAAAATTAATTTACCTGAAATAACGCATCAACAGGAACGTAATATGAGACTTTTGGTTGCTTTGATTTTTCCCTGGCTGCTGTTTTTTACGATAGGTCGTCCATTTGCAGGAATGATGTGTTTATTTCTTCAAATTACGATTCTGGGGTGGATCCCGGCCGCAATCTGGGCTGTATATGCTTTATCGCAATATAAGACAGATCAAAAGATCAAAAAAGCATTGCTTTACTAAGTAACCTGAGTTCGATGAAATCCACTTAGCCTTTTAACATATTTTGGAAAGTTGGCTTATTGGGATTCAAACAATAAGCCACTACAGCAGCC
>NZ_JAMXYB010000057.1:0-6108 GCF_024129495.1 Acinetobacter sp. S4400-12
GACCTGATTTCTTTTTGAGTGATTCAGCTTTTTCTAAGACCTCAACCATTTCAGTAAAAACTTGTCGAGGTACGCCAACCAAGCGTTTGAATTCAGAATCTGAAAAACGATTTAATTTTTGATATCTCATGAAATTTATATTGAGGCGGTTTTTACTTTCGCAAGAGATCTATTCTTTATTAGGTTTAAAATTAATTAATACAGGAAGTAGTACGAGGTAATATAAATGTTTAGTAGGGAAAAGAAAATATGTATTTTTTTGTCTTTTTTGATAATTACTGGTTGTGCAGAAAAAAAATTAAAAGTTAATGATATTAAAAAAAATCAAGTATATAGATTAACTTTAAGTGTTAATGATGGAATTATCATGTATATGAATGATGCTGAAGATGCTGGACAAATCCATGTAAATAAAGAAAATGCTAAATATTATAGAATACTAATAAGACAAAATAGTGATAAATTTCTAGTACAGGATTTTTATATATCAGGCATGAAGCAGACGGATCCTTATTGGCTTATTGATGGAAAAAAATATTATGTTTTTAATGAAAATCAAAAAAATAATTATTTTCCACGAGAAGGGAAAAGAGTAATTTAGTATGAATCTGGATATAAAATGGCATTAACTAATTATAAGAACTATAGAGAAGATGGGGTATGGAGGACATGGTACGAAAATGGTAAGTTAAAAGAAGAAATGACATATGTAAATGGTAATTTAGAGGAGGTTGTTAAAAAATGGAATGAAAAAGGAGAGTTATTGAGTGAATGTTCTTACAAGTTAGGAAAAGAAAGTGGAAGGTGCTATGAAAAATATACTATAAACCCTAAATTTTTTATATATGAAGGATATTATAAAAATGGAATTAAGATAGGGTTGTGGCGAGAGTGGGACTCAAAAGGAAATATTATAAAAGAACAAAGATTCAATTAAGGAATACATTGTGAAAATAGTAATATTAATAATATCTATTTTTTTTGTTTTACAATCAAATGTAAGAGCAGAGATAAAGAATAAAAAATATTTTAAATTTTTAGGAGAATTAAAAAATCAGGTTATTTATGATGAAAATAATAAAGCTATAGAATATGACTATATTAGTTTGGATCAAAAGATAGACTTATTCCTAGAAAGTGAGGATGAGTATATAGAGAATATTAATAAAGTTCAACTTAATTATTTAGATAAAAAAATTAAAATTAGTTATAATAAGAAGGTAGAGTTAATATGTAAAGATATTTATAGTGCAGATTCCATCTTTCATTATACAGAAGCGATTTGTATAGTTCATTCTATAAAATATAAGAATTAGGTTAAACTGAGTAGTTTTTTATGTTTATCACTCAGTCATTGATTTTGATATTAATAACGGCTTTGTTGCGCAAAGCTATTCTTAAAGGCTTCTTCAGCAATATAATTTCCAGATGAAGAAGCCTGCCCCTAAAATCTACAGTACAACTAATTGGTCCTCATATAACCAAGCTTTAATCAAGCGAGGAAATATTTCAATCTGGTTTGACCCTAGGATCCAATGGTATGCGCAACCACAAGGCAAGCACGGACGAAATCAAACTTATTCCGATACAGTGATTCAATGCTGTTTAATGATCAAATCTCTATTCCGTCTTTCTTTACGTATGGTGACAGGCTTTGCTCAAAGCCTGACTAAACTCTGTGGCTTAAATTGGACAGCACCAGATTACTCTACCCTCTGTAGACGACAAAAGTATATTGATATTGCGATAAGCTATCGGAAAAGTCGTGATGGGTTACCTTACGCAGTATGCTGCTCATTGTCGACTCTACGGGTTTAAAATTTTTAGGTGAAGACGAATGGAAGCGTAAGAGATATCATCCTGAATACCGTCGGCAATAGCGTAAACTGCATATTGGTATAAATGCTGAAACACTGCAAATATAAGTAATGGAGAGTTAATAATAACTGATCCTCTATATCTAAAGTATGAGGACGACCTGATTTCTTTTTGAGTGATTCTGCTTTTTCTACAACCTCTACCATTTCAGTAAAAACTTGTCGAGGTACGCCAACCAGGCGTTTGAATTCATAATCTGAAAAACGGTTTAATTTCTGATATCTGATGAAACTTATATTGAGGTGCTTTTTACTTTCGTAAGAGGTGTTTTGTTAAACTATTGATTTTGAGTGACTTTTATGTAAAAAAAGACTTAAGGAATAGATTTACCCTAAGCGACTCAGGTTTAAGTGACAACTTGGGTATGAGGTCAGCCTAATTCCGTAAATATATTTGATACGGCTACACGAGCATGAATCTCATTCACTTGGCTTTGAAAGTTCCTGGTACTGAGTTTATCTCCCAATACTTTGATGCAATGCATCTTGGCTTCTACCAAGCTTCGCCGGTGATACCCAGACCACTTTTTCCAAACTGTTCTTCCTAGGCATTTGACCGTTTTCAATAACTCATTTCGCTCTAAAGATCCCAGTTTTTTGTCTTTCCAGAGTTTCGCATTTTTTCTTAGGGGAATCACCGCATATGCCTGTCGATCTGAAATGACTTTTCTGCAGTATTTTGTGTCATAAGCCCTATCTGTATAGACCGAATCAATCTGCTCATCCAGCGGAATTTGATCAAGCCAATCCCCGAGCACCTGAATCACTAACATTGTTCGTAGTTAACTGTACAGCCCGTATTTGAAGGGTCTTAACATCTATGCTGATATGTAGTTTACTCCATTGACGACGATATTCAGGCTGATGTTTCTGTTCACTCTCACCTAAAAACTACTAGTCTAGCAAATATAAAAAGTGCTACTTTAGTATGGTTAGAAATGGAGGTAAAAAGAATCATTAAGGTATAAATTTAGCCGCTGAATCAAGTGCAAATATTTTTGCAGTATGTAGTGGAGTTATTGCTATTGCAATAGATAGTGGAAAGGCATATGGCAAAATTATAGTATTAGAAGTAAATATCGATGACTTGCCTGAAAAGCAAAAAACTTATGCATTAAATAATATTACAAAAAGCAATACAATTTACTTTTTTTACGCGCATTTATTTACTATAGATGTTGAAAAAGAAGATGTTGTTGATTCTAAGACAGTTTAGGTAAAACAGGTTCTACTGGAAATGCTGAGGGAATGATGACTATATCAAAATAGAGGGCATTTGTATTTTGATGTAAGCAATTCAGCATTGCTCGGTACAGGTTTATAGGGAAGATTTGATCCTATTCCTTTTTTGTAACCAAATTAATTTAGGCACTTAAAATATGAAAATAATTAAATCTATAGTAATAATTAGCAGTATTTTCTTTTCATTATCATGTCATGCAAAAAATATAGATTGGAATGATTATCAACAAATTGTTATCCAAATTAAAGAACCAGTTTTATTCCTAGATCAATTTGGTAGATTTTCTCAATTAAATAAAAATTTTAAATTGGGTTTAGTTGATTATGGGAATAAAAACAAAAAATATTCTGGGGGGAATATAGTCTTAAGAGTTATGGGGTTGAGGTTTTAAATAATCAAAAAGATTATATTTTATATCAAAGTACTGTACCTTTAAAATCAAATATAGATTTAAAATTACTTTATCAAGATCAAAAAATAGTGGCTTTTCGGATAAGAGAGTTTAGTGATGTAGATTATGTAAAAAGACCTTATAAAAAATTTATATCTAATTTTTTTATATATAATAAATTTTCAAATTTAGTCATTGAGGCTCCCTTAATAAATTCTTCTTCTGCTAATTTAGAAAGTGATTATGAGAGTATATTAGCTGGGGATAGTTTTTCATATATTAAAAAAGAAAAAAATATTTATATAATGTAAATATTATAGAAATTAATGGGAAAGTGAATATCTATAAATTGATTTTAGATTCAGATTTAGATTGTTTAGAGTCTACTTTAGGGTGTGAAAATATTATTTATAGAGATTTTCTTAAAAATAATTAGAAAGATTACTATATTAACCACGAATCGCGGATAGGAGGTTGACTTGAAAAATAAAAGGAATAGAGGCATCAGTTGTGTTACCACACTAAACCTTGAGTCCTAGCTCTAATGTTTAATAGTACCGAATTATTTTGTGTAATTGATGACTTTTTTCTTAAATTTGAAGTAACTTATTGAGAGTTTCTAAACCAAAGCCCTTCGCTATTTATATTCTCCTGAACAAATTTCTAAACGTTTAAAACAATTATCTGAGCCAAATGGTCACATGAGTATCCGCCATATAACGATTTATTCAACCCTTCGAGCTTTACCTAAAGGTGAACTGAAGAAAGACTTGCTCTCTTGTTTGAGACATGAAAATAAAAAAACGTAAGGCGAATGATGAAATTAAAAAAGATTCACTATTACAATAGATTAAGGCGATACATGAACGCCCACAGGAAGTGGAAGAAAGATACTTAGACATTGGGAAGTTGATTTAATTAAAGGCAAGGGCAATAAGAGTGCTATTGCCACCCTGATTGAACGTAATACTCGGCTTTGCATATTGGCAGTATTACCTGATGCAAAAGCAGAATCAGTACGTTTGGCATTAACGGAGGCTTTGAAATATCTTCCATGTGAATTACGCAAAACACTGACATATGACCGAGGTCGTGAAATGGCTGAGCATAAAACTTTAGAACAGGATTTAGGGATAGAAGTATATTTTGTGATTCGCATTTAGCATAGCAGAAAGGGATTTGTGAAAATATAAAGGATCTAATTCGTCAAGATTTATCTAAAGGCATTGACCTCAATCAAGCAGATCAGCATTATTTGAATCAAATGGCTATGTCACTCCATACAAGACCAAGACTTAGGAAGCCTTTAGATTGGTATACCTCGTTAGACAAATTTTCTCAATTGGTTGATTATAATCACTATTTTATTTATGTCGCACCTCGTGTTTAAATTCGTCATGTCTCGAAGAGGCCCATTTTATAGCTCATACTTTACATGAAATAACTCGTTATTTTCTAATGTAAGAGGGATTGAGGGGGGGAATCTGAAAGTGAAGTTTATGATGGTTATAAAGGGCAAGGCTTAATGCAAATAATATATAAAAAAAATTATGAGTTATATGGTTTAGCAGTTAATGAAAATTTCTTAAACCATCATAGGCATAGAATTGCTAAAGAAAAAAAGCATGCAGTAGGTTCGGCAATTTGGTATTGGCATCATTCTAGAGCCGGAAGTCTCACTCCTCATGATTAATAACAACTTATGTACTAATTAATGGTAGGAGTGGTTTTGGTGATAGGGAGAAATATTATAAAAAGCTGTAGCATATTTTTTTGGAAATGTAAAAATATAAATGATGAATTAATAATAGCTCTTAATAAATATGGAAATTTGAGAATAATTATATATACAATAATAAGATCGGTGAGTGCTTTAGGTGGGGGTTATGTAATGATCCTAATGGTTATAAAAAGAGGAGATCAAAGAATGCAAATGAAGTGAAAAAAGGATATATAAGGTTTTTAGAAATAATTAAAGATAAAGAGTTTCCTTTTGGCTTCAGAAAAGATAAAAATGGGAATAAAGTTGGTAGAGAAATATATAGTTATAATACAAAATCTGCAAAATTATTAGTTGAAAAGAGGGAAAAAGAATTATGATGAAAATTATATTTATATTTTTTTCTTTAGTGCTATGTTCAAATGCACAATCAAAAGAAAAATATTATTGTCTAAAAAGTAAGAATGATGTAATACTATTGGTTTCTAGTCAATATCCTGATATTAACTATATAAAATATTATCCATATTTTAAAAATATTAAAATATCAAAATCTGTAAAAGAAGAAAGTATTGATATAGGAGATGATGCTAAACCAGAAGTCTACAGAAAGATGAATGAAATAATAAATGGAAAAATAACAGGATATTATACTTTTATGTCTCAAGGTTATCTTTTATATAATGTTGAATATGTTAATATAAAGAACAAGAAAAAAACTATTTTTGAAAAAAATGATTTACAGGTGAAAGGATCAAATTGTATATAATTCTAATCCTGTTTAAATAGATCTCTTTCATAAATCAAAAAATGATCTTCTTTTTGGTTGATATTTGCACTCCAGATTTCTTGGCATTCGTGCATAATCTGCGGATGG
>NZ_JAMXYB010000058.1:0-6062 GCF_024129495.1 Acinetobacter sp. S4400-12
CTTCCATCAAAAATTTGATGGCGCGCTTAGACGTTTCTCAATTTCATTAAGAAACCTAAGCACGTTAGGGACTTCATCCCTAAAACCCTGAAACTTCTTTTTTTCGTTCAATTGAAAATTGAATGAAAAAAAGAAGTACCAACGCTAGGAGCGACAACATGCAACTAAAACAGGTATGGGGAAAGATCAAAGATATTATTTTTGGCGTGATCGCAGCACCGCTACTCATCCTCATTATGGTGCTTGCTTCGATATTCGATCAAAGAGCGTTTAAGAAGGAACGCAACCAAAAAAAGGAACAGGATAAAACCTAATGGCGATTGCTCGTTTAAGTGTCAAAGTTGGTAAGGCAGGCAAGGCAGCACCGCATGCCGAATATATAGATCGGGATGAAGAAAAAAAGAAAAAAGAGGAACAGGCTAAAACTGACCTTGAACATCGTGACTATGGAAACATGCCGAAATGGGCAGAACATAATCCGATTAACTTTTGGCAGGCAGCCGACCTGTACGAGCGCAAAAATGGCAGTACCTATCGAGAATATGAAATTGCCTTGCCTAGAGAGATGAATGCCGAGCAACGCCTAGAACTGGTTGAGGACTTCATTCAGTCTGAAATTGGCTCAAAATATCCGTATCAATTTGCGATTCATAACCCTAAAGCAATGGACGGCAAGGATCAGCCTCACGTTCACCTCATGTTTAATGAACGTTTACAAGATGGAATTGAACGAGATCCGGAGCAGTATTTCAAACGCTATAACAGCAAAAACCCTGAACGTGGCGGAGCTAAAAAAGACAATACCGGTAAGAGTTACCAGGAACGAAAAACCGATATTAAAGACCTACGCCAAAGATGGGAAGATTTATGCAACAGCCATTTAGAAAAGCACCAAATTGATAGCCGTATTGATATGCGAAGCTACAAAGAGCAAGGCATAGAGAAAGAACCCGAAAAGAAACTATTACCAAGCCAAGCTAAAGACCCTGAAATCAGGGAAGCCTTGCAACAGTCACGTACAGCCTATAAAGAGCTTGAGCGACTAGACTTAGGTGACCCTAAAAACGACCTGAAAGACCTCAAAAACAGCCCAATTTCAGACAAAGAAATTAAACAGGGCATTGAGAGCTTTAAGGCTGATTTTGACAGCTTTAAACAGCTTGCTTTGGAACAGTACAAACAACAGCAGAAATCAGAAAGAGAGCAACAGAAAACAATGAAGTTTAGAGGGATGAGCCGATGACACCTGATGAAAAAAAGCTATATGCCTTGATGGCAGTTGCCGAACAACAGCAGAATTTAGTTAATCAGGCTGTCAAAGAGCTTCAAATCACGAAAGAACACATTCAAAGAACTATTGCTGGGCAAACCCACCATACTGTATCAAAAGCGGTAAATGAGGGCTTACAGGACGGTACAGCAGAACTTATTAAGACCGCTAAAGCACTTGGACGCTTGAAAAACTCGATTGAATCAGCCAGTGATCAATTTTCATGGAAGTTAATCACCACTTTCTTAGGTGTTTTTTCAGTTTTCATACTGACTATGACATGGTTATTTGCATCTTATATTAAGCCTTTAGAGAATATTCCAAAGATCGAGAGTTTAAAGCAGCAAGGTATTCAGTTTGATATTCAAAGTTGTGCCGTTGGAGAAGAGTCCAAGCCTTGCGTCCGAGTGATGAAAGAGCAGTGTGGCTATGGGAAACATGGGGATTTATGCGTTATTGACCCCAAATAGCTGAATCTGAAAATGAAGGCTCTAAGAACTCATTTATAATTTTTATTATATTTAAAATTAGTGGAAGTTAAGGAAATTATTATGTTAAAGCAATCAAGTTTAGAAAGAACAGAGTTTAAGGAAGAAGAACTTGCGCCCATTAAAAAGCTTGATTTGAATGATTTGAAAGTTCCTATGCCTAAAAACCTTGATCAGTTACTGATTTGGACATCCGAACTTGCTCAATATAATTATGCTCAATTCCTTGACCAATCCGAACAGCTAAAACTTGTTGATGAAGACAACCTGGAAGAACAGGCGGAAATCAGTCAGAAGCTTAGGTTCTATAGAGGTAATGCGCTTATAGAAAACCAAATCAAAGATTTCTATTTGAAAAAGTTACTTGATCAAGGGGAGGCAACAGTCAAAGGTTATATTAAAAGTCCGACTAAGAAAAATACCCGATATGCTGTAATTTCTTATCATGACTATGATTTTGTAAGCTTTGCTACTCCAGAGATTCTTAATAAATTTCCAGCCGATCTCATCAATTTCGTGCAAAAGGAAACACCTAAGACATTAGCGGACATATATCCTGAAGAAGCCGTGTTCTTATCAGCTATCAAAAAATTTATAAAACCTTTTAAAGAACAGTATAAAAAATTGGCTGATAAGAACAGGGAAATTAAGGAGCACAATACAGTTGCTCATAAAATTTATATAAAAATTAAAAATAAGGAAGCAACTCTGCAAAAGCCAACAGAGTCAAAGCCTAAAGAATCTAGTCCAAAGACTACTGAAAATAGTGCTGTCCCAGTAGAGATGAAGCAGGGAACCATTCAGAAAAATATGGCTCCACAAGAAAAGCCACTTACTGTGATTAAGAAGCGAAAATTTGCTTTAAACAAGGATAAGTAACTTGTAATTTAAAATTATAAACAAAAACCCCTCTAAGTCTTGCAAGTTAGAGGGGTTTTCCAGTAAATTCAGCGGTACGCAGTTATTTGATGCTACAACATCAAGTAACGAAGATCATAAGGTTTGACGACCGTTATGATTTCACCAAAAGGCTTGTACCTGAACTCTATTTTCACAATAAACAGTGTTTATATCAAGCCTCAAAATGATAAGTCTTCGTTAATTCGTGTTTTAAATCGTCAAATAAGTATCCTAGATCGAGCTTTGCCCGCTTCTGCGTGTCCGTTTTACGGTCGGCATGCAGTACGTGTGGTAGGAATAAGTGTCACTGGCGTATTGTAGCTATAGTCGAAAGGCTAAACCGCTTACAGGGGAACTTCACATAGGCGGAGCGTTGGGAGTAGTTACATAGGACTTGTTAAGTTGTACGTTGGGGAAACCCTCGCAGAGATACAGGCAATGTAACGACAGGGAGCGCGTGGAGCGAAGTGCAAGACTTTGAGTCCTTGTCTGCATAGTCAGCAAAGCTATGTGCGGATACGACCGATATACGTGGCTCCGAAGCCAAATATATACAGGTAAATCGGCAATACTTAAGGGATAGGTCATTTTTTTAAATGACAGCCCTTAGGGTGAGTATTGCCGAAACTCTCTCAACCGTTCACCAAAGCCAAAGCACGAAGTGCGATGCTTTGGGGGCGAGTTGAGAGAGTAAGAGCGTTTGTTTTTAAGGCTTTTGATTTTATTTGAGTCTATATTTCTGTATAGTTTTACTGAACGGATTGCTGTATATTAAAACTATACAAAGGATAATTTTTTGTGATTGTAGATTTTAATCATAAGGGACTGGAACGATTTTTTAAAACCAGTTCTACAGCAGGTATTCAGTCTGTTCATTCAACCAAGTTAAAAAGACAATTAACTGCTTTGAATGAAGCGCAAAGCATTGATGAAATGAATTTTCCTGGATGGAAGCTTCATCCTTTGAAAGGTAAATTAAAAGATCATTGGTCAATCACTGTGAGTGCCAATTGGCGTCTGACTTTTATTTTTAAAGATGGTAATGCGTATATCGTAGACTATCAGGACTACCATTGAGGTGAATATGATGATGAATAATCCAGCTCATGCAGGTGAGTTAGTGTCAGAATGGTTAGATGGCTTAAAAGAAGAAGGACAAGCGATCACCATTACAGAACTTGCTGAACGTATTCAAGTGACACGTCCTTTACTTTCTCGAATTATTAACGGTAAAGCGCCAGTGACCGCAGATGTAGCTTTACGCTTGCATGATGCTTTGGGAATCAGTGCAGACCTGTTAATGCGTGTCCAATCTAAGTATTCACTTTGGATGGAATCACAAAAACAGCGTCCAAAGATTCAACCATTTTTTGTTAGTTGTTAAGGTTAAAAATTGAAAAATAACTTAGGGAAGTACATATTTTTTTATTTTTTATATTATCTAGTAATACTATTTATCTTTGGTTTTTTTGATTATTTTCTTTCATGTAATGGTGATAGCTTAAATTGTAAGTTTAGTTTGAGTCGTATAAATAAAATTCTTATCACCAGTATTGCTTTTGTTACACCTTTAATTGCTATATTCGCAATTTATTCATGGAAGAATCAAAAACAATATGAAAAATCAGATAACATATTGAAAATAATATTTTTATCAGAAAATAATTTACATTATTTATTTACACTACTTTGTCGTGGATTTAAAGAATATAAACAAAATGGTACCTATCTTTTTTTTGGCTCAAACCATTTAGATTTTAGTTTTTATTCAAAAATGAGTATTCAATTGAGTATTGAAATAGATATGTTAGATCATTTTTCTACGGATAAAGAGCTTAAAAAAAAATATGTTTCATATAGAGAAAGTTATAGAGATATTTATTTAGAATTAAATGAACCTTTTATGTATTACTTAGATAGTGTCAACGAAGTTAGAAAAAAATTAAATCCTGAAGCTTTTTGTAGTCTATATAATGAGGTCGATTTAGATAGTTGGAATCATTTTATTAGAACTTTTGATAGTGAAAAAATTGAAAGAGTAGAAAGGAAATTTATTTTGCATTGTTTAAAAAAAGATAGCTTAAAAGCAGAGTTAAATAACCTTAAACATAGTTAGATTATTTTTAATTTTCTCTAAAATTAACATAATGCAGATTATACGAAATGCTTTTTTTATTCCTTTAAAAATCAATTCCTTATATACTACTCAAAAGCCCATTTACCCTCGAATGGGCTTTTTTAATGATTTTTCATGTTCCACGCTCAATAAGTGAGCAATGTTCCACGGTTTTAAGTAGCTTAACTGCATAATCAATTATTATTTTTTTCAGTCTTTTTACGCTGATTTAATACCTTTTGAGCTAAATTTTTTCCTAATTTTACATTTCGTATAATTAGGATCAAGTGAAAGATTTTTAATGAAATCAATGCAAGCATGTTAATATATTATTAATAAATACTTGTTATTTAAAAAGTTTTTGTGTGAAATCGATAAATCATGCAGAATAGAACTTATCAAACTATTCAAAGGCATATTTATGATGGAATACGTGGTTGATATGATGCGCCAATTTATCGCCCCATTAAAAGATCTAATCTTCGTTTTGTCTCTGTGTAAGAGTATTTTTCTTTTTATATTAAAGAGATACAACGCACTGAAAAATGAAACAAGTGTGACACTTAAAAAAAAAAAAAGATAGACGATGTTAATATTCTCTTATGATCCAGTTCAAAAGGCTCATACGCATATACTTTGTAGCTTATGAGCCGTTATTACTTCAATTTTAATTTTTACGCTGATTCAGGGTTTCCTGTCCTAATTCTTTCCAGATTTGCCATTTCATATCGTTAGGATCAATTTCAGCGGTTTTAAGCAGGACGCCAAGTAGTTCAGCCGGATCTCTTTTATCTAAGTTAGCAATTTCAAATAATGCACCTAACTGGATAAGGTGGCGTGTTCGAGCTTTACGTTCAGCTTCCTTTTCAGCATTTAGTAATTTTCTGACAGCTATTTTTTGCTTATTAGCTCGATCAATAGCTTTTTCAGCTTTAATCAGAGCATTTAATTTTTTCTCTTGGTCAAGTGTTCGATATTGGATTTGAGCTAATTCCAAGAAAAGTTTTTGAGCATCGCTAGGATTCTTTAAAGCAGAAATGTAGGTAATTTTTTCAGATAGCCATTCATTAATCATATTCAATTCCTTAATTCAAATACCGCAAAAGCACAGGCTCAATTCTCAAAGAACGATAACAAAATAATTACGTCCGATGTCCGCAATTTTGTTAAAGTTCGTTCTAGAGAAATTCGCCTGTACTTCCATCAAAAATTTGATGGCGCGCTTAGACGTTTCTCAATTTCATTAAGAAACCTAAGCACGTTAGGGACTTCATCCCTAAAACCCTGA
>NZ_JAMXYB010000059.1:0-5996 GCF_024129495.1 Acinetobacter sp. S4400-12
CAGACAGCGATTCAGACTCGGATAGCGATTCGGATTCAGACAGCGATTCAGACTCAGATAGCGACTCGGATTCGGACAGCGATTCGGACTCTGACAGCGACTCGGATAGCGATTCGGACTCTGACAGCGACTCGGATTCAGACAGCGATTCAGACTCGGATTCAGACAGCGATTCAGACTCGGATAGCGACTCAGACTCGGATTCAGACTCTGACTCGGATAGCGACTCGGATTCAGACAGCGATAGCGACTCTGACAGCGATGTAGATACCGAAGCACCTGAAGCGCCGACAAATGTCGTTCTGAATGAAGATGGTACGGAAGTGACTGGTAAAGGTGAGCCAGGTTCAGAAATTGTGGTGACTGACAAAGATGGCAACATCCTTGGTACAGGTACAGTTGATGAAAATGGTGACTTTGTTGTTCCAGTCAACCCTGCATTAACAGATGGCAACACTGCTGACGTTATTGCAAAAGATGAAGCTGGTAATGAGTCTGATCCTGTAGAAATCACAGGCGAGAAAGACACTATTGCACCTGCAGTCCCAACCGATGTTGTAATTGGTGAAGATGGTTTAACTGTTAGCGGTAAAGCGGAAGCTGGTTCAACTGTAGATGTAACCGACAAAAATGGTAACGTTATTGGTACGGGTACTGCAGATGAAAATGGTGACTTTGCTATTGAGCTTAAGCGTCCGGTAACGGATGGTGAGGTCGTTGATGTCACTGCGAAAGATCAGGCTGGTAATACATCTGAACCTACAGAAGTTACCGGTAATAAGGATACGATCGCGCCAGATGCTCCAGATGCTGAGGTAGGTATTGATTCTGTCTTAACCGTGAAAACTGAACCAAATGCAACTGTTAAGGTGTATGATAAAGATGGGAATATTATTTATACAGGCCAAGCTAATGAAAATGGTGATTTAACTTATACATTTGACCCTGCTTTAGAGCGCGGAACTGAGCTTAATGTTACCGCAACAGATAAAGCCGGTAATGAGTCTAAACCAACTAATATTAAATCTGGAGTTGGCGAAATTTTTGCAACCACAGATAATGATGTAGAAATTATCTTAGAGGCTCAGCCAAAAGAGATTGTGAATAGCAATCCAGGGGGGCTTAATAAGGATGGGTTTACAGTTGCTAGTGTTGGTCTTGGTCCTATTTTAGGATTGGATGTTCTAGCGAGTGTTATTGAGAACTCAGTGCAACTTGATGTTGGTGAAAATCAGGTTCGAGATGTCACTCTATATGGCCAGTCTGGTGGTGTTCAAGTTGCTGGATTGATGGATCTCTATCTTTATAAGCTGAATGAAAGTACAGGAGATTGGGAGTTACAAGCTGTTAAAGAGAGTTGGGTGGTTGCTGTTCTACTTGGCGGGAAATCAGAAGAAACATCATTTAGCTTAACAGAAGGCAAATGGATGTTTGTGATGGGGGCAAGCGGTGGACTTTCAGCACTCACTGGATATGGACTGCGCTTTACTGAAGATATTATTAAAGACTATGGTCAAGCAGAATCTATATCAGGTGGCGCTACAGGGAACATGATTACAGATAATGACTTTAAGCATGGTGCAGATGAGATTCCTGCAGATAGTATTGTGACACATGTGCAAGGGGCTAATGGTGAATGGCTTGAAACTTCGAGTAATGGTGAAATTATTATTCAAGGTAAATATGGCGTATTAACTGTAAAAGCAGATGGTTCATATACTTATAAAGTCGATGAGGAATTCCGTGGTTATGGTGAACGCGATGTCTTTAATTATCGTGTCACATCTCCATCAGGAGAGATCTCTGAGTCTGAATTAAGTTTTGAGTTGAACTTAACACCTAGAGAAGATCATCTTGAGATTGATAATATTGTCCTCTTAAATAGTGAGCCGACTATTAAATATGAGGGTGAATCATCTATTAAAGATGCTGTTGGATTCTCGGTATTAGACCTTGCATTGCTGGGCCCTGTTCTTGATGCAAAACTTCTATCTGGAATGAACACTCTGGATTTCACTGTGGGTGAAAATGAAATCAAAGAACTGACTATGCACGGTAGTGCTGGAGGCGTAGCATTAGGCGTTGGTTATGATCTTTTCATCTATAAGCTGGATCCGGAAACGGGCAATTACAATCAAGTTCACCTGGAGAAAGATTGGTTCTGGGCTGTGGTATTGGGTGGTAAGTCAGACCCGTTAACTTTGCAGTTTGGTGAAGGAACTTATAAAGCCTTTATGCAGAGTAAAGGAGGGCTAGGCTTATTAACTGGAGCAGGAATTTATGTCGATCATGAGAAAGTATATGATTACGATGAACCTTCTAAATTTGAGGGAGAAGTCGCTGGAGATGCAACTGCTGAAGATTCAACAATTTTATTGAAAGTCGAAGATCAAGATGTTGCTCTTGGTGAGGTAACAATCGTACAAGGTTATTATGGGAAATTAATCATCAATGCTGATGGGACATATACCTATACGGTTGAAAAGCCTGCAAATGCACCAGCTGATTGGAAACCACCTTACGGTAAAGTAGATAGCTTCCAGTTAGTGATGCAAGATGCGAATGGTAAAACCATCATTAAAAACTTGAATATTCAGCTTGGTACACATACTGCCAGTGATGATTTCAATGAGACCTCGGTTAATGAAGTGAATGAAAAAACTGTTATTAAGTACGAGGAAAGCTGGGCATTTGGTGCTGCAAAAAAATCATATTCACAAGAATTTGAGATTGCCGAGCACGAGGGAGCTACAGGAGCCGTTCTAAAAGTTAATGGTGAAAGAATTACTGCATTTAATGATGGTGTAATTACATATACGTTAACGAATATTACAACCGGTGAAGTATTTACTCGCACAGTTGTTGGGGATGGTAGAAACTTTGTATTAGACATAAATTTAGAGAAGTTATCAGCAGGTAAATACACTTTAGAAATTAATTCGCAACATGCGAATCTTAGAAGTGTGAGCTTTAAAACCGATGAGATTATTCACTCTAAAGACTATATTGTTGAAGGAGATATTGCTCCAATTACAGGTAGCCTCCTAGAAAATGACCAAGGGTTCACAATGCTTGATAGCTTGAAAGTTGGTCATAAAGAAGTCTTTGTTGGTAAAGAAAATGAGAGTAAAGGTGCTGAATCTATTGAGATCGAAGGTCGGTATGGAACTTTAGTGGTCAAAAAAGATGGTACCTATACTTATACACCAACAGGTGGTATGTATGGTGTTGAGACGTTTACTTATGAGACGATTTCTAAGGTTGGTACTATAGAAACTGCTATTCTTGAAATTAATGTCGGTAAAATCGTAAACGCATCGGTGAATTCTGATAGCGTAAATAGTTCGGCTGCTGATGATCAATTTACTATGAATGGTGGTGCAGATACTGTCATCTTTGACTTATTATCTAATGATAATACAGGCGGTAATGGTCACGATGTTTGGAATGACTTCAGTATGGAAGAGGGTGATAAGATCGAGGTAAGTGATTTACTGAGTGAAGGCACAACACTTGCTGATGCCATTACGTTAACTGAAGATGCAGAAGGTAATGTCGTCTTGAATATTGACCGGGACGGTACAGCTGGTACTAGCTATCAGTCAGAATCATTCTTAACTTTGGTTGGGGTGGAGAAGACAGATACATTGTTAGATGACTTAATTAATAACGGTCATTTATTTTAATTAGGTTTTATCTGAGTAATGAAAAAGAGGGTCTCTAGAGACCCTCTTTTTTTTATTCTATATTCTTTAATATTATTTTTATAAGCGTTATATACCTGTAAATGAAATATTAAATAATATACAATAAGGCTGATTGGTAGGGTTAAGTATGAGAGCAATATGGCTATATCTAAATATAGTGATCTGCAGGAATTTAAAATAAAACTAACAGATTGGTTATTCTCATTAAGAGAGAATCAGCAAGATTTTTATAGTGTATTTTTTTCATATGGAGATAAAAATATACGCTGTCGTGTTTGGAATACAGCGGATATAAATTACGATAAAGTAGTTAAAAGAACTCTTAATTTTATCGATAAATTATATGAAAAGAATAACCGGCTTCCTGATTTTTTAAAGTTTGACTTTGCAAAAAATATTGAAGAAAGAAAGTGGACAGATCTTGTTAAAGAAGTAAGTGAGCAAAAACATAATAATCATTATCGAAAAGGAATTGCTTTTGATGAAAATTTAAGTATTTGCTTTTTGGAGCAAGAGATTTATGCAAAAGCAATTATTCGAGGGGTTGTATATAATGAACCCAATTTTTTTGATGAAAAAAATTTAAATGATGCTATTAAGAAAAAATATACCAATGTTAAGGCAAATTATTCACTAAATAAAATTGAAAAAGTCTGGGTATTTGATACACAAGCTGTTTTTTTTGAAAACAACCAGTTGATTGATTTAATATCTACGGGTCCAGAAAATGGTATACGTATATTAAAGGGTAATAAAAAAGAACATATAAAAGAACTTGTTTTAAATAATGCCAAGTTTTTACATAATGAAATTTTAGAGAGTGGGAGGCTGGTTTATGGCTATTTCCCTGCCTATAATCGGGAAATTAAAAGTTATAATACAGTCCGTCACTGTACTGCCATATATGCCTTACTTGAAACATTGGAAGTCAATTATAATAAAGCATATCTACCGAAAATTAGAACTGCTATGCAGTATGCCATTGATCATTTATATAAAGAGGTAGATGGAAAAGCCTTTATGATTGATGGTAATGAACCTGATCTAGAAATTAAATTAGGTTCAAATGCCGCTGCAATTTTTATGTTTGCTAAATATCAGGAAATTATTGGCGACTCAAAATACCAAAAGTATGCCGAAATGCTTGCTGAAGGCATTCTCTTTATGATTGATGGTAAAGGGGAGACCACACATGTATTAAGTTTCCCAACACTTGCAGTCAAAGAAAAGTTCAGAATTGTTTATTATGATGGGGAAGCTGCTTTAGGTTTACTCAGACTCTATCAAATTAATCAAAATCCAATTTTGCTTGAAACTGTTAAATTAATGTTTGAGCATTTTATTACTAAAAAATATGATAAGTATCATGATCATTGGCTAAGTTATTGTACCAATGAATTAACTAAGATTTGCCCAGAGAAAAAGTATTTTGAATTTGGTTTAAATAACTATTTAAAACACATGGATTTTATTAAAAATCGTAAAACAGCATATGCAACATTTTTAGAAATGATGATGTCTGCATATAAGATGGTGGTGCGATTAAAAGAGCAAGGATTTACCGATTTAGTTAATATGGCTAAATTCGATGAACTAAAAGACTTAATAGAACTACGAGTCGAATTTCAAAGAGCAACAGGGTACTTTTATCCTGAAATGGCAATGTATATGGCTAAGCCTGAAAAAATTCTTAATGCATTTTATGTAAGGCATGATCGTTTTAGAACACGTATCGATGATCAGGAACATAATTTATCTGGATATGTGGCTTATTTAAATTATTTTGTAGAGTAATCTTGTGAAAAAAAAATTCTCCGAAATAAAAGATAATTTATTAAAGTATTCTATTTATTTTACCAGAAGTGGAAATAATCGCTTTAAAGATGATGATGAGATTAATTATAAAGATGGGGTAGAAGTTGAATCTTATTGTGCATTTTTAGTAGGTAAAAATATATGGGAAATGGGAGCATTTTCTTATAGTTGGTCTAGTTTGCCAATAACAACACAAGTTGGTCGGTATTGCTCAATAGCGACTGACGTTAAAGTCATGGGATTAAGACATCCATATGAATGGTTGACAACTTCAGCAACAACTTATGATAGAAATTTTATTATTTATCAAAAATATCTTGAGGATAAAAGTAAAATACAGTATGCAAGAAAACTTCCTAATATTCATCATAATAAGTTAATAATAGATCTCTTTCATAAATCAAAAAACGATCTACTTTTTGCTGCTTATTTGTACCGAGGAATTTTCAATATTCATGCATAATCTGCGGATGA
>NZ_JAMXYB010000060.1:0-5346 GCF_024129495.1 Acinetobacter sp. S4400-12
CAAATACCTTAACCTGTGAAAACACAGGGGAAAGCCTTAAAACCAATATTAGATTCGCAACTAACATTGTTGTTCCTACCCCCATTTATAATATGGGGGTTACGGCAGTCGATCCTCGTCTCCAATTTGATGAATTCACCTTCCCCCGGAAGCTAGACAACCAAAAAATGGTTTTAACAGATAAAGGGCAGGTGCCTGTTCTCCATTCTGTTTCATGTGATGAATACGGTATAGCAGCCCATGACTGGGTAACATTCTCATTCTGTCAGTCCACCCTGGGCGATGAATATTATTCTTTGGCCCCTGAAGATGCTGAAAGTGAACTTACTTATGGCATTGAAACATTCCTTGATCATCACCTATATGAGATTTTTGGCTTTGGCTTGTCTGCTAAACGTGAAAAGGGCATGCATAACTATAAATTTTCATACGAAATGGAAGATATGTTGGGCATTGTCCTGTATGGCCATTCATCAAAAAGAATTAGTGTTCAGATCAATGGTTCTGGTTGTGCCTTAGCTCGTAAGGGTTGGCAATTACGTCTATATAACTGGTTGAACTCTTACAAAATGGTTCATCTTGATGATGGTTCTAATAAGGTTTTCGGTTGTGTTGCTCCAAAAATTACCCGTGTTGATCTTTGTCATGATGATTTTGAAGGCAAGTTTATTAATGTAGACATTGCCGATCTATGGGATAACTTGGATGGTTTTTGGTGTGGTGGTCGCGCTCCTGTGATTCAGCATCTTGGTGCGTGGAAACGTCCATCAGGAAAAGGACGTACTTTTACAGTTGGTGATCGTACCAGTGGAAAGTACGCCCGTATTTATGAACGTGGCAAGAAAGAAGGGGACAGAGATAGTCTTTGGGTTCGTGCTGAAGTCGAGTTCAAGTCTAAAGATCGTTACATCCCTTTAGATGTTTTATTAGAGCCTTCTAAATATTTTATTGGTGCTTATCCATGTTTTGAGTGGTTATCACGTCAGTTACAGCAAGATTTTATTACTGCTGAAAAGACTGAAGTTGTTAAAAAGCAATCCAAAATTAACTGGAACCGTTCTATTGAGATCGTCAAAGAACAGTTCGGTAAATACATTCGTCAATACGCAAAAATTATAGATTCTGATGAATTGGTTCAAATGCTCTCATCTGAAAAAGATGAAGTTCCGAAACGTCTAGAGTTTTCTCATAAAGCTGTCATGCAATCTATTCGTATTAAGCAGCCTATTTCTAATTCTTCTGATGATCTTCCGCTATTCGTCGGGGTTCCTCATTTAACTTCTAATCCATACAAGGAAAATCAAAATGCAATTTACATCTGATGTTGTTGTTCGTGGTTCTAAGCCTTCTAAAGGTGAATATAACGGTACTGCTTATAACTCTACTAAAGTTTATATCGATACTGAAATGCAAGCTGGTGAACGTGCATCTGGTCAAGTTACTTCTGAATATACCTGGGGTACTTCTGAAAATTATGATCGCATTGAAAAAATTCCTCACCCTTTTAAAGCTAAGGCAATCATGCAGATTGTTTCAAACGGTCGTGATTCTAAAACTGTTCTGATTGATCTTATTCCAGAGACTCAGTCACAAGCTAAAGCTTAATATTCAGCCTATTTAGGCTAAAGGGATTTAAGAATGCATGTTTGTAAGACTCTATCTTTACCTAATGAACAGGGTTTACAGACTTGTCTTGAGTGGGTCGTTTACTCTCATCCACTTGCAATTACTAAAGCGCAAATGGTTGAGATAGGCGGTTCTCTTTTAATGGTCGCTGGGTGTTTTCTTGCTTATGCAATTATCGCCAAAGCGGTCAAATCACTATAACCATAGGGGATATATCTCATGGAAAAAAACGTTATTCAGCTTGTTCGCAAGCCTACAATCGGAACTCGTTTAAAGCAAGCGGTTGTTGTTGCTATTGGTACTGCTTTGGCTTTTCATGCAAGTGCTGCTTCTTCAATTGATTCCACAGGTTTAACGTCTGAAATTGATGGTGCCAAGGATACTGTTATTACTTTGTTCGGTGCTGGTTTAGTGCTGCTCGGTATTTTCGCTGGTTGGCGTTATCTCAAGCGTGGTGCGAACTCTGCTTAATGCTATTAAGCCCCTCCGGGGGCTTACTCTTTTAGGGGTTAAAAATGGAAGAAGCAAGCATTTTAAATTGGATTCCAATTGTTATTATTGTAGGTGCAGCATGGCTTATTATCAGATCGCTTTAAGACTATTGCTTTCGTTTGTTATTGCTGTATCTCCAATAATATTAATTAACTCCGCAAATGCTGCCAATGTTGGTGGTTGGACTTTGGGCGGTGGTGTTGCTCAAGGTGCATCAACTGTTTATGACGCAACAAAAAATGTTTTAATTAATGGCAAAAAATTTATAAAAGAATCATCTGTAAAAATTACACCTAATGCTTCACAAGTTGCAAAAGTTTTAGCTCGTGGTGCTGCTGGCTATGCTTTGTCTGTTGCTGTAGAACAGTTACTTGGTTCTGTCGATTGGGTTCTTGATCCTGCTAATAATAGAATACGTTATTCAGTTGGTGCTGAGCCTTCAGATTTGGCAGGCTGGAAAGAGATTTGTATTGCTGAAATTAAAAAACAATATCCCGAAGGTCATCAATTCAGACAAGCATATATAAATAATGCATTTGTTCAATATCGCAAAAATAATACAGAAGTCGCATGTTTATCTCGAAACCCTATTACTCATACCAATGTTCTGATGGCTACTTTTCCTGTTACAGGCGAACAATCTGAAGAAAAATCTATTTCTCTTGATGTTGTAGCTCAGCAAGTAATTTCTAATGCTGCTGCTGGTGATACCAACGCTCAAGCTGCTACAACTGCTGCTGCTGCCGATATTGTTTCAGAAGCTGAAAAAGATGATGCTAAAGCACGTCCTATCGCTTCACAAGCTGAAGCTAATGCGACTACAAAACCCGCCGATGCTGCGGATGCTGAAAATGCAAATGATGCTCTTGGTCAATCAAAACCCAATACTGAAAACCCAGATATAACTGACATTTCTTTAGAGTTTCCGATCTTTTGTAACTGGGCGCCAACAGTCTGTGAAGCTGCTCAAATTGTAATTTCATTTCCTCGAACATTAACCGATTGGTGGAATACATCAAATGAAAAAGCAGATTCCTGGGTTATGTCTATTACTGAAGCTTGGGCTTCTGTTCGCGATTGGGCTACTACTGAAAAGCAAAATGATTCTACTGAAATAGAAATAGAAAAACCTCAACAAGAAACTGTTGATACAGATATTAGTTTTAATGCTTCTTGTCCTGCTCCTTACACTCTTGCTTCTTTTACTGCTTTTGGTAGTTCCCATAATTGGACAATAGATTTTTCTGAAATGTGTTCTGCAATTACAACGTTTGTACGTCCTGTTGTTATTGCTATGGGTGCTTTGTCTGCTGCGCTTATTATTGGTGGGGTGCGTGATAATGGCTAATTTAGCAACTATTTTAACTGGCTTACAGCGTGGCTGGCTTCGTAATGTTTTAGAGGGTGCAGGTATTACTTTTATAACTGCTGGTGCTTCTCTTACTGCTTTTAATATTGCTGTTTCATCTTTCAAAAATTCATTGAATGGTTTGGCAACTGTTGTTGCTCAGTTTGCTGGTTTATTGGGTTTAGATATTTCTTTTAGCCTAGTTTTAGGTGCAATTGCAACAAGATACATTCAAAATTCAGCTAAATTATACCTCGCTCGCAAATAGCGAGGAAGAGGAGCTGCGACGATAACGAGCTTAGGCGAGCGAGGATATATAAATGCTTAATTTAGTCACTGGTGTTCCAGGTGCTTGTAAAACTGCTTATGTTGTTACTCAATTAGATAATCTTGAGAAAAAAAATAAAATCAATTTAAAGAAAAATATCACTATTTATCAGCATAATAAAAAATACTTTGATAAATATTCTGATGATTTTACTTATTATGAATATGAAACTGGTTCGGGTCATACTTTAAAAAGAGAATTAAGCGTTTTATCTGATGATTATTTTGACATTCTTGGTCAAGAATTTGATAGTTTAAGACCTGATGATTATTACTTACGCTCTGTTCAATATAATGAAATTATTGAGCGTATACGTGATCGTGGTGATATTGAGCAGTTTTATTTTTTCCAGCCAGTTAGGACGATCTATACAAATATTAAGGCTTTAAAGATTGATCATGTTCGTGATTTAGTTGTGGATTGGCGTGAATGTCCCGATGGATCTGTTATTGTTATTGATGAAGTGCAATTAGTTCCTCCGTATAATGCAAATAAGACTAAAGATGATCCTGTTGTTCAGGAATTGACAATTCACCGTCACCGTGGATTTGATTTTTATTTTATTACCCAGGCTGCAAGTTATTTGCATCCTACAATCAAAGAGTTAATTTCTTGTCATTTGCACATAACCCGTCCTTATTGGCGTACACCTAAAGTTTATCAATATGGTTCCTTGCGTGCTTATCCCAATACTCTTGTAAATAAACTAAATTGCGAATCTAAGTTTACGTTTAAACCTAAAGATCATATTTTTAAGCTTTATAAATCAACGTCTATTGATACAAGTAAAAAGCGTTTTCCAGTTGGTTTATTTGGTTTTGGTGCTTTTGTCGTTCTAGCTCTTTCTGTATTTCTTTATGGTTTATCAGGAGGTGCTGGGTTCATGGGTCATTTTTTTGGTTCTGATGAACATGTTTCTAAAAATAATACTGGTTCTTCCGCTGGTCCTGCTCCTTCTTCTAGTTTTGCTTCCAGTCATCAAGAGGTTGTGGATCTATCGTTAGAATGTCGAAAAGGTGCTAATGTTGAAAAGCCTGAATGTGTTCAATGGTTTAATGACTTATCCAAAAAGTCATCATCTGTTGATCCTCAAAAAATAACAGTTTCATATAACCCTGATAAGCCTTATGACTTTGCATATGTGCCAGATGTTCAGCCAACTGATTTTCCTCGTATGTCTGGTGTAATTAGGCTTTCTAGTGGTCAATTGATGGCTGTTGATCAGCAAGGTAATTATATGCCTCAAATATCTGCTAAAGACTGTCAAAGATGGTTAGATGGTTATAGGCCTTTTGATTATTTTGCTCAATCTCAGCAGCAGCAGAAGGGGCGGAGTGTCCCTGAACAACAGAATTCTGATTCTCAATCATCTTTCCCTGATGACAATGCTGCTTCTGAATTCTAGTTGTTATTAGCCAGAAAATGGGTTGGGGTTCCCATTTTCGTCGAATATATAGCGGCTTATAACATGCGGGTTACGATTGACTAAAATTAGATCAATAGAGTGTTTTTATATTTACTGGAGACGTTAATGGCAAGTTTATATTCTATG
>NZ_JAMXYB010000061.1:0-5203 GCF_024129495.1 Acinetobacter sp. S4400-12
AAATCCATAAATAGGTGTCCACTTAAATTTAAGTGGACACTATCGCGGTATTAATGAGTTAGAAAAAGTGGGGTTCAGCGGACGCTTACGTTCAAGATGACGGATGTGGATGAGATTAACGATACTGATGAAGCATACAGCTTAGGTAAGAATGACAAGATAAAACTACCTTTCCTGCATATTCACGTTTGCATCATTGCTGATTGTAATAAGACGATACCTCAAGCATTTAATGCTAAAGCTCAAGCAGCTTTAAATGAAATAGCTGGGTTATCGAAAGCCAGGTACTACAAGAGCAAAGCACGTAATATCTCTGTCCTTGATGAAGAAACTGGTGAACGTAAGGTTTATCGAACCAATGCTCAGATGTACAAATCGTTGAAGAAAGAGTTTGATGATGTTTATGACAGGGTAAAGTACCTTGCTAAACTTGAGCAAAAAGACCCTGAGAACATACCATTCAGACAGAAATTTGGTTGCAGTAGACTTCCAAAGTTGGAAAGCAACACCTGATGATTTAGGGACTAGTTTGTAAATTATGTAATCTGAGTAGCACCTATTTTTATTAAAAAAGTAGGTGTTATACAAACATATTGAAATAATGATAATATATGTAAATCAATAATTTAATTCCATTATTTATGGTTTTAAAAAGTTGTGTTTGTTAAGCAGACAAGCCCTTAATATTCTGAATAAAGACCTCAGATAACAGTGTTTATAGGATATTTCTGTAGAGTTTCCTATTTTTTAGGGGGAAAGCGGTTTTAATAGTTGGATGTAGAAACATGCACTCCTATTGATTTATACAGAAAATTTAGAGAAGTTTTAATATGTCATCTACTAAAATTAAATTGATTGGATTCCTGACTCTAATGGGGTGTGTAACAGCGGATGCAGGCAATAACTTTTCTATACTCAACGAGTACAAAACACCTGATGGTGGAATTATTCTAACTACTAGAAAGATTAATAAACCTGGCTATGAGCTTTTAAAAGTTACAGACCTTTCTGCCCCTCCCACAGCAACTAGAAAATCTAGTGCTAATACAACTAATAGAAAGATTGATGAACCTGAAGATAAGCGTCAGCCACTCATTATCCATGCAGCTAATGGTCCTATAATAGAAACCCGAACACTTAGCAACAATAGTGTTAGTACCAGTAATGTTTCTAAACCTACTAGCAACAATAGTGTTGATACAAGTAATGTCTCTAAATTTTATAATTCAGTAGATTGGCGAGAAGATGAAAAACAGAATTCTGAATATTTAAAACCAGGCGAACAAGTACAAGTATTAGAAGTTGCGCCTGGTCTAGAAAGCTACAAGTCTTATTCCGCACAAGGATATAAAGCTATTGGGCAAAGTATATTTAGAGATTGGGATGTGTCAAAAGATTCCCTTATAAATCAGGCTAAGAAAGTAGGAGCTACTTTTGTAACTTTCTCAAAATATGCAGACTCATCAATTACTTATTCAGTGAAAGATAATCTTAACAATTTAGCAAATACTGTTAATCCTAAAAATTTAGCAACTATTATTGATCCTAACAATTTGGGTATTATCTACAGTTATGAAGTTCTCTTTTATGTTAAAGATAACAGCCACAAGAACCCTAATGCATTTGGGTTTACAATTAGTGATATTCCACTTGAGAAAAGAAAGACTTATCAGAGAAATACGGGATCGTATGTTGAAACTGTAGTTCAAGGTTCGAAAGCATACAATGCTAATGTACTTAATGAAGATGTAATTATTGCTATTAATAATAATCCTATATTAACAGATGATGACTTCCTGAAGATTAAGGAAAAGGAATTGAAAAAGACTAAAGTCCTAGAGTTAAAGATTCTTAGACTAGTTAATAATGAACTCAAGGAGTTAAATATTCCTGTTAATTTTTAATAATTTAACCCTTTTAGTAAAGCAATCATATTAGATTGCTTTTTTTATATCTACTGATAAATAAATTGTTCCTAAAGGTGTGCTTAATCGGAACTTACCCTAAGTAATTAACCTATCATTGGACTATACGTAAATCATAAATAATTTAATGATAATAGTTACTATCATTAGACTTATTTTTTAAATTAAATGATAGTAAAATTCATAAATTATCATTATACTATTTTAATTAACTTTAAATGATAATTTGGATTAAATATGACAATACGAATCTATGTCAGGGCATCAACCAAAGATCAGAATGCTGAACGTGCATTAGATGATCTGATTCAATTCAGCAAAAGCTATGGCAGTGAATACTGCACATATATTGAGAATTTCTCAGGCACTAAATTAGACCGACCTGAATTAAATAAGTTGCTTGATGATGCACAAAAAGATGATGTATTGCTGGTTGAATCAGTTGATAGATTAAGCAGACTATCACAGGATGATTTTGCAATCTTGAAACAGCGTATCAGTGATAAAGGATTGCGTTTAATCGTCGCTGATCTACCTACTACACATGCAATGCAGGAAGGTATGACAGGCGAAATCATGCGAGTAATTAATGCAATGCTGATCGACTTGTTATCTACTATGTCAAAGTTAGACAATGACAAACGAAAAGAACGTATTAAGCAGGGTTTGCAGATTTCAGGTTATAAACCAACAGGAAAAAAAGCAGATACAGTAAAGCATGAACGAATCAAGGAATTAAATGCTAAAGGTTTAACAAAAGAAGAAATCGCTAAAGCTGTGGGGTGTGGCGTAGCTACTGTGTACAGGGTTTTGAAAAGGATTTAGTTACAGCGACTAAATCCTTTACATAGGGCTTTTTTATTAAAAACACACATGCTAAATGTTGTATATTATTGTGCATATAGCAGAACAAGAATGAACATATATGAGCAATCTATCAATTAACCAAGCTAGCAAACTATTTAAAGTCAGTCGTAACACTATCTATGCTCGTATAAAGAGAGGTGACTTAACTAAGAATGCAGATGGGGCTGTTTCTGTTCAAGATATGATACGTTTATTTGGGAATAAAGCAGATAAGAAAGCAACAGAACAAGCTGTCAATGAACTACTGAACAGTGCAAATAATATTGCACAACCAACTGAACAGCCGAAAAGCAATCATGAACAATTATTTATACAGCAGATTGAACAATTAAAATTACAAGTTGAACAGTTAGAGAAGCAACTGGAGTATGTAAAGGCAAATGAAGCATGGTTGAAAGAACAGCTAAATCAGCGCTTAATTGAACATAAAAAACAAGAAAAGAAGGGTATTCTTTCCAAACTATTTAGATAGGCTACAATTAAACATAAACATAGCCCTAGAACGCACGTATAGCGCCATAGAGCCTTGTTAATACATCAGGTGGTACTAGGGTAGCCTAAGCATTTAAAATGGCTATAATAAGAGCTGAGAGCGTTTAAACGCTATGTATTGTTTTCGGAGTATTGAGTAAATAAAAAGGATAATAGAATTATAAGTTTTTTTGCTGATACGATCTGTGTTAAAACTATTACAGAAATGAAAAAGCCCGTAACTTTCAAATCTTGGCGGACTAGAAGTTACAGGGCTTGAATCCTTAGAACATATTTGCACATGATCTGTCAGTAATAATACAGATTAAAAGTGCATTTGCAAACAGGTACGTTATGCAATGCAACAACTCGCAATAGCTTTAGAACAATTAACAGACAAATTCCCTTCAAAACCATATTGTTCTGATGATCTATCTTATGGACTTCAAGTACGTCCTAAAGCTATCGCTTTGCTTAAGCGGTACATTCAGGCTAATCACCCGTATTACACAAACTTCCTTATTTTTGACTTAGACAGTCCTACGGCGTACATCGACTTCTTTTACGATATGGTTGGAGTACCAACCCCCAACCTAATTGTTGAAAATCCTGAGAATGGACATGCTCACTACGTCTACCAACTAGCGACACCTATCTATAACACTGATTGCAGCAGACCAAAGCCAATTCAGTACGGTAACGCCGTCTACACCGCACTGAGAGAAGTGTTAAAAGCTGATAATGGTTACACAGGGTTAATCACTAAGAACGCCTTACATGAACACTGGCGTACTCATTTGCTACGTGCAGAACCGTACACCCTCAAGCAACTATCAGAACGTCTAGACTTAACACAGCATAAGATCACTAAACCAATATCACCTCATGAAGCTGTAGGACTTGGACGCAATTGCTGTGTATTCCACACAGTACGCAAGTGGGCTTATGTTGAGATCAGGAAGTACAGAGGTAAAACGTACAATCAATGGCTGCAAGGCGTTATTGATCGCTGTACAGCACTTAACAGTGAGTTCACAGCACCAATGAGCTATAACGAAGTCAAAGGGATTGCTAAGAGCATCGCTAAATGGACTTGGAAGCGTGACAGCTACTGTTACCAAGAGTTTATCGACAGACAGACACGTAAGAGCAAGCTAGGTTCTTCCAAAGGTGGAACAGCTCGCTCTATCCAATACCATGATAAACGACAACAAGCACAGCAACTAAAAGCAAACGGCATGAATAACACTCAGATTGCAAAGCAACTGGGAGTTCATCGAAACTCAGTTAACACCTGGCTAAAGTAAAAGTGCACAAGTGCCCCTAAATCAGGTAATAGCTCTAGTATGGAAATTTCGGTTATTCTCTAAATTCTTCTTAGGTCTCCAATTATTAGTAAAAGTTCGAGTTCGGACAAAAATACGTGTTATAATTTTAAATCAAACCCTTTCTACGTAAGAGTTTGATCTTATAAAAACTCTGCATAATAAACAGATAGTATTAAGTTATGAGCATAGAAATGACTGTATTGGATTAATAACTGATAAATGAGGAGAAACTTATTAAAGCACCTGTGGGTATTACTCCCTTAAACGCTACACAGAATGGGGATGCAAAACACTACACTGCAAACCCTGATCACTTAGAACAGATCGAGAGTGTACTGTTCTATGCTAAAGAAAACATGACTTCACCTTGCTCATTTCATTTACTCAGCCATGTATCTGAACCTGAGAAGTTTAACAAAGGTGATTTCCTTAAAAACTTTAGCAGAGCACTCAAACGTCAGTACAAGAGCAGCAAACAACAAGCACCTGAAACACTCTTAATCTATTCCATTGAGTTCAAGAGTAAGCATCCGCTGAACGCCATCGCCAAGTTTTAACGGGGTTCAGGTTTCCAGCGGTGAGGTAGTAATTCTTCTATTTGGGGCACTTTAT
>NZ_JAMXYB010000062.1:0-4486 GCF_024129495.1 Acinetobacter sp. S4400-12
TCTTTTAAGAAGCTTTTAAATACTTTTAGCCCCCCCTCAAAGCCACGTGTAACATGGCTTTCAAACTTTAAAAAAGTACAAACGCCAAGTATTAAAGTACAAACGCCAAGTTAAACACTGTTTAAAAAGTACAAACGCCAAGTTTAAAAAGTACAAACGCCAAGTATTAAAGTACAAACCTATGTATGTACTTTAATTTGTAAAAAAGTATTGACTCAAACAATGTACTTAGTATAAAAACAAACCGATTTATTATTTTTGAGCTGTTTATATGGCTGTAGATCTAAAGAAACATTATCCGAAAGATTGGGTTGTCTTACAAAACCGAGTTGCTGAATGCTTTCGTGGAATGAGCCTTGATGAAAAACGTCTTTTTATCATGTCTACGCCGCTTGCTAGAACAACACAAATATCAAGTAATGAACCTATTTTTATCTCATCTCATGAATTTTCACGTGAGTGTAATGTCGATCTTTCAACCGCATACACAGCACTAGAAACAGCGTCAGAGCGTCTTTTTACCCGATTTTTCGGATATACAGCACAAAATGGGGATCGGGTGAAAATAAGATGGTTGAACAAGGTTGTTTATAAAGTAGGGCAAGGGGGTTCAGAACTCTACTTTACTGATGAAGTCCTTCTTCTTCTTAGGGAGTTTGATGCTTTAAATCCTTATACAAAATATAAAAAAGAGGTTGTATTACGGCTCCGGAAAGACTACTCACTAGACATCTATCACTTAGCTAAGAAACATCAGGTGATGGGCGGTTTTCAAATCAGCCTTAATGATCTTTTTGAACAGCTTGGCTTACCTGAGTCGTATCAAGATTTAAGTAATTTAAAAAAAAGGGTAATTAAACCCTCATTAGATGAAATTAATCAAAATACGGATATTAACCTCAGCTATGAGAATATAAAGCAGGGGCGTTCTGTAGTCGGCTTTAAGTTCACTGTAAAAGAGAAACCAAAACCTAAAACTCTAACGACACAAGCTCGGGACCCGAACACAATAGATATGTTCTGCGATTTAACAGATGCTCAAATCAGCAAATATAGTGCTATTTTAAGTCGTGTAAGTGACATATCTGACCTTTCTACATTCCCGACATACGATGCTTTTACTCTGTTTATTGCCGGTATTTTGAGAGACCCAAAATCAGTACGTGAAGAAACTGCAAAACGGATATTTACAGCATTGCGTAAACATACTGATTTCAAAGGGTAATACCTATTTTCTTTCAAAAAAATAGGTGATCAAAGCAAGTATTCCCAAGGCTTTTGAGATTATTAAATAATCATCACTAGGTACAATATCGACATAGTGAAATGCTGTTAGCATCAACCAAAAGCCTAGGAAAAAAAATATAAACTTAGACTTAAATAAATGAGGGAGTTTTTTAAATATTTCAGCAGTTTTTAAGGTTGCAATATTCATATTAAGTCCTGTTATTAAACCAAATATTTGTTAAATAGTTCGGTGTAAGTGTCTTGATTTACATCGTCTTTATTCAAATTGATTTGAACACTCTCATAAATCCTTCTTAAGAAAACATACTGAATAAAATCATCTGCATAATTCTTAATTCGGGGCAGGTAATTCAGCTCTAAAGGAATGTAGTAGTCCATTTTTCTAAAGTTTTTCCCTGTTTTTTTGAAGTGATAACTGACCGCATCAACAAACAATCGTCCGATCTGGTGCCGATTCCCTTTGAAGACTCCGTAAAATTTCAGATCATCATAAAATGACTGCAACTTAGACATGCCAACGCTTTTGTCATTATTTGAAATAAGTGTATTTATAATTTCAACATAGCTTTTTTTAATCAGCTGCACGCTAGGCTCATCAAATCGCCAAGTCCATGTATAGTTTTTTGCACTTTTCTCCGTATCAGGATAATTCTTTGATTTCTTTTTTGAGTGTGAAAGGCGCACCAGTTCAACATTTTTCCCATTTCCAAACGCAACTTTTAAAAAGGGCTTTTGTAAAACAAATTTGAATTTTTCATGGTCATTAAAATATGTCTGAATCAATGAAATTTGTTCTTGTTCTTCTTCTCGATTCCACGTTGTTTCAACTTCTGATATTCGCTGTTTGACTATTTTCTTTAATTGCCCCTCGCTTTTAAGAGTGTTGTATTCATTGCTTTTTGGAGTTGTCACAAACAGCCAAAATTCCCATATATCTTGGTCATAACGCTTTTGAATAATTAAATCCGCAATAGGCTCATTTTTTTTATTTAAACGATAAGTCCTTTGTCGTGGGCTTAAATCTAAAGAATATTTTTGGCTGAGTTTTTTTATGAGTTTTTGGATTTTATCTGCAAACATCGTGTTATCAGATTCAATAGTAAAGTGACTATAGAAATACGCACCGTTTGCAACTTTATCTACAATTTTTTGCGCTGTATAACGACTGTTCGGGCTGTAATGAATCATTTTATTGTTACCAAGCAATATTTGTTCAATTGTCATCAAACAATATTCTAAAAAGTCCTATGTAATCAAGCAATATTTATTCTAACTAAAAGCTATATTTTATAATGCTTTCAACGATTTTGATTTTTTACCAATGCCAAAGGCATTGGTCGGACTTAATTGACACAATTTGTCATCGTGCAATCAAGTGGTTCCTAGGTGACGGAATTTACATCTGTTTTTGCTTGGTTTATAGTCGCAATATTCATTGACTTAAAGCAGTCTGACCAACTGCCTGACCATTTTCGTTTTAGCGATTTTGAGCAGGCAACAGCCTGCTTAAAGCCATGTTTTTTTAGATAGCGCACAATTCAGAACTAGCCATTTTGAGTTGACCGATTGAGCGTACTACTGGAGAAATCCCGTTCGGTACGATCTGATGGGCGCTAGGGAGTTGTAATACTCCTTTTCGATCCAATCCGTTGTAAACGGGGTTGGGCGACAAGGACACGGGAGCCTATAAACAATCGAATGATTGTGAAGTGGTCGTGAGGTTAGATATAGCCTGACTAGATACAATTTTTTTTGTATTGAAACCCTGTTTTAACGATTACCGTGAGACCCTGACAGGATGTTAAGGGTCACTAATAACGGCAATGTGTTGCGGCAAATGCACTCTAAGAGGGAAGCGCAGCTCATTGGCACAACTGATGGCGTTTGAGGTAACAGCAATGTTACAGGCTAGCTGAGGAGAAATCTGGAAGCAGCGGCACCACTGAGTGAGATCATCTCAAGCAAAGTGGGTCAACGGATAGCTTAAACAGTATACATCCGGAAGCATAAACCGGAGACACGTGTAGATTAAGAGCCATACGCTCAGATTTTGTCTCAAAGTCATATCCACCAAATCTAAGGAACCGCGTGGTGGGGAAAATGGAAGCACTGACAGACAAAAGAGCATTGGCGTTCAATTGCTAAGATCGTTAGAAATAACTTGGGAATCTCCATGCTTAGACATTGAGTTGTCACGGCAAGGCATGGAGAGGGAGAGAGGATGAGTAGGTCGTATAAGTTATGAAAATAACGAAGTCGATGCTGTATTAAACATTGCGAACTCACCAGTGGCGTGGCTGCTAAGGGTGGTAAAGGGAGTAGTGTTGTCGAAAATCCGAGTCGGTTTTATGTTGTTATCTAAAAAAGCGAAACATAGCTAAAAATGGTTTGGTCGCCATTGTTTGTTCTGATAGGTCGGGATTGGTCTCCCGATCTAAGTCAGGACTAAGCAAACGTTAATGAAAGAAAAGAAAATACGGCAGCATAGTCTTGTGTACTGCATGATTTTTTTCATAGTTTCAATTCTAACTAATTGAATATTTAACTAATTTAGAAAAATTAGCGGG
Organism: Acinetobacter sp. S4400-12; assembly: GCF_024129495.1. NCBI lineage: Bacteria > Pseudomonadati > Pseudomonadota > Gammaproteobacteria > Moraxellales > Moraxellaceae > Acinetobacter > Acinetobacter sp. S4400-12. The sequence goes on from NZ_JAMXYB010000062.1 coordinate 3,816, forward strand.
AGTCCTCGTTAAGATGAGTTTTTTCCATTCTTTAGTATAAAGAACGACGTATTGTGATAATGACTTGGGTATTTGCCTACCCATGTTCTACTCGACAAACAACGTGAACTCTACGAAAGTGAGATATGACTCCCTCGGTTGCGGCAAAACAACTAAACGAGGTGAGTTCCTAAATCTCTCTATTTTGCTTTCTAAGGCACTTTAATTTACTTCATGTAGGTAATATCAAAAAAACACCTAAAGTAGCTAAAAACCCTTATTTTTTGCATTTAAACGGTATATTTAACGAGTGTCTACGAGTGACACAAAGAAAAGTTGAGCCTCGACCCTCTGAAAAACTGCTTTAAAAAAATAAAAAAGACAAAAGGAATTAAATCAAATGCTGGTATTTGCACCTAGACCGAGCGAAGCGAGCAAAAAAGCTCTATGAGCGAAGCGAATTCATAGCCGCTTTTGCTTTTTTGAATCCTCGAAAGCAGTCACCAAAAAACAGCCCCCAAGACCGAGTGAAACGAGGTCAAAATGCCACGAGCGAAGCGAGTGCCATAGGGCTGTTTTTCACTCCCCTGCTCCTTTTTATTCTTTTAAGAAGCTTTTAAATACTTTTAGCCCCCCCTCAAAGCCACGTGTAACATGGCTTTCAAACTTTAAAAAAGTACAAACGCCAAGTA
>NZ_JAMXYB010000063.1:0-4306 GCF_024129495.1 Acinetobacter sp. S4400-12
AATGGGTAACTAAACGTGGGGAAATGGGTAACTAAACGTGGGGAAATGGGTAACTAAACGTGGGGAAATGGGTAACTAAACGTGGGGAAATACAATGGTTAGTTGTTGAAATTTAAAAATTAAAATTAAATTAAAAACATTTAAAAATATTAAAATTAATTAAAAGCCCAGGGAAGGAAAAATTGCCCTTGGTTTTCGCTACGCTCAAACTCTATTGAACTTCGCTTTCGCTCAGTTCGTAGGGGCAATTTTTTAGTTAATTCTTTCTTGAATTCGAAAAACCAAAAGCAAGAATGGATTCGCTACGCTCATAGAGCTTTTTCACTCGCTTTCGCTCGATCTAAAATCTGATTTTTACATGTGATTTACGCTTTATTAGGCTCTACAGCCTAAAAAGCTGTTTTTCAGAAAGTCGAAGCGCGAATTTTAGTGGTTCGCTCGTAGACACTCGCTCTATAGATACCTTTTAGGTATTTAATTTGAGTTTTAAGGGTATTTCTTAGTTTATAAATTAAGGATTTGTATTAGGTAAAGCGTAAAAGGGCCTATTTCGCATTTTTAGCCCTGATTACATTTTTTATTAGGGATGGGTAGGATTAAGCCAAAAACAGGCTGTAATCGCATTTTATGGCTTTCCACGGTGCTTTTGGATGAGTACTTTGTGAAACTCTTGCCCATTGATTTTATAGGTTGGCAAATCTTCAACCATACGCTGGAATAATTTTGTTTCTTCCTTGAGGTCTTCGGTGTTGTTTTTGATCTCTTTATAGAGTGTGGTTTCTTTAATGGCTCTTTCCCAAATAATGCTCTGTAGGAGGGCATCTCTGAGCAGGGGAATATCACTGTGCTGGATCTGAAGATCAAGGTCTTTATAAAGTGATTGAACTACACCTCCTATTGCGTATTTGAGTTGGTTTTCTGCATTGCGTTTTTTCTGGGCTTCCGTCAGTTCCTTGTGACTTTTCTGCAAAATTTCACGTTTGTGTTCATTCTCCAGCCGGATTCGATTGTCTAGGGTGGCTTTTTCAATTTTCTGATAAGACTCTAGGGCGCGATCCAGGCGGAAAAAATTATCCTGATCCATTGCTTGATTGAGTAAGGTCAGAATTTCAATTTCGTTGGCCAAGAGGGGCTGCTGGTTTTTGTCCTTCAGTTTGATCTGTTCAATGAGTGCCTGTCTTTTTAGAAACTGGTTCTTCTCCCGGTCGACTGTTTTGAGCAGACTGAGTTGTTTGTCATTGAATCTGTCATTGGATTGCTGGAGTAGGGTTAAAGCCTGTTGCTGTTTTTTCTTGAGGAAGGGAAGTTTTTCCAGGAACTGCTGCAATGTCATGAGGTCATTTGAAGTGAGTATTTTCGCAGGTCTTCCACGAGCCGCCATCGCATTCTCCAGCATAAAATGGGTGAGGTTTTTCTGTTTTCAGTTTAGCATAGGCCGGCACGGGAAGAATTAAATAAAATGTGGGAACATTTTATTTAATTCTTAAGCTCGTTTCCGTGTTTTTAATTCGATATAATTACTGCGCAATTATATCGAATTAAAAACACTTCTCCTCGTGCTCCGCAGGCTCTGCGAGGCTCCGTGAATTTGAAGGTGGGATTATGTTCTATTGCAACCTGGAACACACAAGCAAAAAGGCCGTGAAGACCCGATCGGGGAAAGTAAAAAATGCTGCCACGGCCAAGAACCGGTTTCACTACATTACCCGGACTTCGCACTTTAAAAATTATAAAGAAAGTGCCTCAGAACAGATCGAGTTTGTGAGATCCGGCAATATGCCAAATTTTGCTGAAGGAAAGCCGGCTGAGTTTTGGGGCGCTGCAGATATTTATGAACGTAGTAATGGCCGTACCTGTTCCAGTCTGGTAGTGGCCTTGCCGAAAGAGTTGAACCAGGCACAGCGGATTGAATTGGCCGAGGCATTCATTGCTGAGTTTGCAGACCGCTATCGCTATCCCTTTACCTGTGCCATTCATAATCATGTTGGATCGTTGGGTGGGCAAGAGCAACCGCATTTGCATTTTATGTATAGTGAACGGCATGTTGATGGCATCGACCGGACAGCAGAACAGTTTTTTAAGCGTTATAACCCAAAGGATCCACAGAAAGGTGGGGCGCAGAAGCTGACAGCTGATGTGTTAGGCATGGGAAAGGCGCAGTTACAGCTGTATCGGCAGAAAACTGAAGAGCTGATTAATGACAGTCTCATGCGTTATGCCCCGACCAAGATGGTGGAAATCAAGGGAATTCAGGTGGAAGTTCCTAGTTTGGTCAGCTGTTTATCCAACAAGGAATACAACAAGAAGCATGGCACACAGCTGAAGGATGTTCCTGTGATGAATAAGGCGGTCCGTTTTGCGCGTGAGAAAGAGCCGGAATTAGTGGCCGAACGGGAAAGAATGACTGCTGAAATTAACCGGTTACGTGCTGAAAATCATTATGAGTTGTATCGTTCATTTTACGAGGCTGAATTAAAAAATCGTCAAGAGATTGAAGAATTGAGCACGCAAGCTGAAACACCACGGACACGGCAGCATTGGTATGCTCAAGAAAAATTATTGTTTTTACAACAGAAGATGCTGCAAGCCTTATTGCAAGATCGTCAAATGACTGAACCTTTTAGGTTGATTCAGCATGATTTACAGGCTTATATCGATCTTTTGAATATCGAATCCTTCGATCGACTTGAAAAATTTGAATACTTAACTGATTTGGGCCAACAGTTAAAGAATTCAGTTATCCAGATAGCCTCTATTGAGGAAGAATTGGCATTCATGCAGCGGCAAGTCATCGAACGTGTGCCTTTGCAAATGAGAGAAAAGGCAGTAACCCCTGACAAGATAAGAAATCATGATCAGGATAATGATTTTAGTCCTGGCTTTTAAGCAGATTATTTAGGGCACGCCACTGCATGAGCAATACTGCTTCTTCATCTTTAATTGTGGTTTCTCCGGACTGGATCCGGTCAAAGCGTTCCCAGGATCTTTTTTCATGGGCCTTCTTTTCTTCAGGACTCATGCCGAAGGTCGCAATCGATTGAGCTGTTGCCCACTCCTTGCGATCCATTTCTTTGAGATGTTCACTTGTACTGAATTTTTTCATGGAAATACTTCTGATAGGGACTTAACCGAATTATTTGATCTTTAATTGCTTAATGTGACAGAAGCTGATATTGCAACTGCCAAGCTGAATGCAGAATTTTCCCTTATATGGTAAAAGATAATTCGACTTTTAGTTTTTTTTTGGTTTCTAAAAAAAAAGATATTAATTATAAATCAAAAATTTATATGATTAGTAATGAATTTTAGGTTTTTAAGAAAAAACAATATAATTATTGTAAATAAACGCTTTAGGTGATTAGTAATGAATTTTAGATTCTATTTTTTTAAGCGTCTAGCCTAAAATTCATTACTATCCCATTTTATTTATTCAGATCAATTACTTAGATTATTTTTTTAAGCCTGGTCTTGTGAGCTAAAAGAATCTAATTAGGGCCTACTTATATGGGCTTTCGTATAAGGTGTATTATGTTAATTTTAGAAAAATTAAGAAATGGCTTCTAAAAATTGATTGATATAAACACTAACTTCTTTAGCATGTTCTTCAGCCAAATTATGCTTACCATTACTAATAATTTTTAAAGTAGAACCTTTTAATTTAGTGTTTAAATATATTCCTACAGCTACTGGGCTAATAGGATCAGCATCTCCCCAAATTAGTAAAGTCGGAATATTAATTTTTTCCAAATACTCATCGTAATTTACATTTGTTGTCATAAACCATTCAGGATATCTTGGATACTGTTCTTGGTATTCAGTTCTCCAGTCTTGGACATTGAATGGAGTTAAATCGATTCCTCCTGATGTTGCTATTAAAACAAGACCTTTGATTAGACTAGCATCGGTAGATGCTTTATTAACAGCAAAAATACCTCCCATTGATTGGGCAATTAGAATAGATTCTGAATTAATTTTTCCTGTAACGTATTCTTCTAAATCACTAAAATTCTTTAAGCTAGTATCCTCTGCAATATTTCCAAAACCAGGATAGCCAATAATTTGTTTTTCATATTTTTCTGGTAAAAACTCAATCAAAGGTTTCCAAAAATCAAGGTTTCCAGATGCACCTGGTAAAAATACTATTTTTTCCATCTTTTCATAATCTTAAAAATTTTAATCGCTAAAACACTATCTTGTATAACTTCATTCGTCTAGATAACCTGAATCCTGTTTAAGCCAACTATTCGATTACTCGAATGGTTGGCTTATTTCTGTGGCTCAATTGATATGCGCACAATGAAGCATA
>NZ_JAMXYB010000064.1:0-4000 GCF_024129495.1 Acinetobacter sp. S4400-12
TGTATCGCTTGAACTGTGTTTCAGAAAGCTTCTTTGAATCGATGTATTCCATCCGCAGATTATGCACGAATGCCAAGAAATCTGGAGTGCAGATATCAACCAAAAAGAAGATCATTTTTTGATTTATGAAAGAGATCTATTAATCATATTATAATAATTTCCCATCATTTACCAAACTATATAATCGACCCCCTCATATATTAAAAATGCACTTTGCATTGAAATCCTCAAAACCTATAACTTTACAGCATTCTAGGGCCTTTTCTATTTTTTGGATAGGTATTAAATTTTTAAACTAATATACATATAAAAAACTACAGGATCAATAAATCCTTTCTATAATTAAATTTATCATATTAGTTTTATAAATATTATTAATACCTACTTGAGTAGCATTGAAATATAAATAAATTTTTAACTATATAACATATACATATCTTCTATAATATGTTTATTCTAGACAAATTAGCCTTCTCACACAAGTATTTAGTTATTAAAATTTATCCAGTATTTATTATAAATAATACCCAAATAAATAATTAATTTAATACCTTATACATAATAAAAACCTCAACACCTTCAATATAGTAAGTCTTATTTTTTCATTTAATTTAGTTAACCATAATGAGACTTTTTCTTAATTTTTTTAATTTTAAATAACATATATTTATTTTCTAAACTGAGTTATTTAGCTTCTTATGCTTTCTTATTTATAGATAAGTTAATCATATTTAACCCGAATCGCGGATAAGAAATTAACTTGAAAAATAGGAGGACTAGAGCCATCAGTTGAGTTATCACACCAAACTCACAACTCTAGTCCCGATGTTCAATAGTACCGAATTATTCTGTGTAATTGATGATTTCTTTCTTAAATTTGAAGCAACCTACTGGAAATTCCTCAAGCAAAGCCATCACTGCTTAAGAATCCGAAAAGCGCAGCTGAGTATCTCTGAAATCATCTTTATCGCCATTTGGTATAAGTATTCTCACTTCAATAATTTCAAAGCCTTTTTCACCTGGTTAAAAGAAGATAAAAGCCATTTATTTAAGTACTTGCCTTGCTATCAAAGGATGATTCATCTGATCAATATGCACCAATTGGCCCTACACGCTTTACATGTGGCGCTGATGAAAGACCAAGCTACACAATATTTATGGATTGATTCAACAACTCTGCCAGTTTGTAAAAATCAACGTATTCAGCGTCATAAATCATTAGTCCAAATTGCATCACGTGGTAGAAGCTCAATGGGCTGGTTTTATGGCTGTAAATTACATATTGCGATGAATCAATTTGGTGAAATTGCCTGTTCTGCTTTATCAAATGGACATGTTGCTGACATTAAAATGGTTGAACAATTAGCTGAAGGTTTACAGGCGCAACTCTATGCCGACCGTGGCTACATCAGTCAACAATTAAAAAGCAGATTAAAAGAACAAGGTATTGATTTAATTACCTATCACCGAAAGAACATGAAGTCTATTAAATTATCTGCATCAGATGAATATCACTTAAAGCAGCGCAATAAAATAGAAACGTTATTCAGCTTATTGAAAGGACAATACAATTTAGTGACGAGTAGAGCACGTAGTGTTTGTGGATTTCTAGGAGGGATTTATGCTTCATTGTGCGCATATCAATTGAGCCACCGAAATAAGCCAACCATTCGAGTAATCGAATGGTTGGCTTAAACAGGATTCGGGTTATTTATTAATATAAAAGCCTCTCTATAGATCGTAAGCTTCTATCCGAATATCCAGACTCTCTATTAACTTTAATTCGTAAAACTAAGTTATATAATCCCCATTAAAATAAATGATATTGATAATAATTATCAGTTGCAATACCAAGAGCATTTGTTACACTTTGCAATAAATTTCACATAGTCTTTTTAGACATATTAGGATGCAGTGACCAATGACTAAGCCATTTTTAAAGTCTACTTTAGCGTTTGCTATATCAACAGTAATGACTAGTACAATATTTGCAGAAGAAACGCCCCTTTCACAGTTCGAAACACCCAAAGCGACCGAAGCAACCAAGTTACAGACAATTGTTGTAACTGCTGCAGGTTATGAGCAGGATGTGAACCAAGCACCCGCTTCAATGACAGTGATTACTCGGGAAGAATTAGACAAACGTAATTATAATGATATCAATGATGTTCTACGTAATACTCCCGGGGTGGTAGTGACCGGTTCAGGATCTGCACAAAGTATTAGTATTCGTGGTATGGGATCAAATTACACCTTATTTTTAGTCGATGGAAAACGCCAATATTCTAAAGACGTAAATCCGAATGGTGACGACAGCGGTTTTGAAAAAAATATTTTACCGCCTATGGCAGCTATTGAGCGCATTGAAATTATTCGTGGCCCGGCATCTACGTTGTATGGTACTGATGCAATGGGGGGTGTTATTAACATCATTACCAAAAAGGTTACCGATGTATGGACCGGCACAGTTGAAGTAGGTACAGTATTACAAGACAGTAATCAATCTGGTGATATCAAAGAAGGTTCAGTCTACTTAGCAGGACAATTAATTGCCAATAAACTCGGTTTACAGCTCGGACTAAATAAACAAGAACGTGAAGAAGATGCATATATTGGTGGTTTCCGTAATACGGAACGAGAAAGTATTAATGGCCGTTTAACCTACATTCTTAACGATGACCATGACTTAAAGCTTGATGCTAACTTTGTTAATCAAACAGCTGCAACGACAGTAGGTAAAACTGTTGCTGTTGCAGGGCCGGGTGAAAAACAGGCAACAGGCAGTAAAGGTCGCAATTATCGCAGTGTATATAGTCTAACGCATGACGGCCATTACAATGATACGTTAACCAGTCGTAGCTATGTGCAACTTGAAAACTCAAAAAATCCAGATCGTAGCAATGGTATTACCAGCGGTATTGAAACAGATACCTGGATTGCCAATACTCAATGGGATTGGGATCTAAGCAAACATCAATTGGTTTTTGGTGCATATTTTAAAAATGAAGAAATGATTGATCGTGCTACCAATCAAAATGAAAAGCTCCCTATTACTGAATTAGAGCGTTGGGGCTTTGCATTATTTACTGAAGATACCTGGTCTATTACTGAGCGTTTTAATCTGACAACGGGTGTACGTTATGATCATGATAAAAACTATGATGGTAATTTCTCACCTCGTATTTATGGGGTATATAACCTTAATGATGCCTGGATTTTAAAAGGTGGTGTATCGACTGGTTATAAGCAACCAGATTTAAAGCAGTCTTCAAGTGAGGTGCATTCAGTAACAGGTAAAGGCAGTGCCTTTATTATGGGCAATGATGATTTAAAACCCGAAAAATCCATAACTTATGAATTAGGTACGGCTTGGCAAGGGGCTCGCTCAAATACAACTTTAACTGCATATTATACTGAGTTTAAAGACCGGATTAGTGAAGACCGCATCTGCCAATCACCAAATGGTGAAAATAATAAGCCATCTACATGGGTATGTCCTGATCCTTTTGATCGTTTAGATAATAATGGTAATCCACTGATGTGGAACTTCTACGGTAGTCGCTTTAATATTGATAAAGCGGCAATGCAAGGTATTGAAGCAACATACGATGTAGAGTTGGCTGATAATATTAATCTAGCTGCAAACTATACCTATACGGATACTGAAATCCAGTCAGGTCAATATAAAGGTAATTCCTTGAATCAGATGCCGGAACACATGTTCAATATCACGGTTGACTATGGGATTAATGACCAGCTAGATATATGGAGCCGATTGCATCATCGTAGCGAAACCTCCCAGTCTTTGGGGCGTTCATCAATGACTATGGCCAATCCAGCCTATACATTCCTCGATGCCGGTTTTAATTACCAGTTTAATGCGAACTTGAAAGGCAAATTTGGTGTATATAATAGACTTCTTTCATAAGTCATTTTTTACTCAGTTCTAAATTATAGATTCCCGCAATTAGATTGAATCTTAATCCTAGTCTTTTGCCTC
>NZ_JAMXYB010000065.1:0-2634 GCF_024129495.1 Acinetobacter sp. S4400-12
TAATCTCTTAATGATCTTCTTACTGCTTCGTCAGCAGCAAGCTAGGTCGGCTATGTTACGCTTTCTTTGTAGAAAGTCAACCAGTAAATCCAATTATTTTTAAACTCATTCAAGACACTTAAATTTAACACCTTGTGCTAAACCCTTGTTTCTTAACAAGTTTTAATCTTCATCACTGCCGATGGATGTGCATTCTACAGCATTTAAGAGAGCTTGCAAGTACTTTTTTTACATAAATATTACGAATGGTGTATTTTTATACTAATTTACCGGAACTGCATCTTTTTGCTCTATTATTACTCAAAGAATTTCATTAAAATGCGAACTAATCCTCATTTTTTAAACATTTTCATGCACAACTCACTCAGAAAGTTATTTTTACTAGTAATAGCTATAACCTTCTGTTTTAGTTTAAAAGCCAACTCGGTTCAAAATTCTTATCAAATCACAGTTTCTATACTCAGTTATGTGAAGTGGCCTGTATCCACCCCAAAGCTGTGCGTCTTAGATGACGGCAATGCTTATACCCAGCTTAAAAATCAGCTCAGACACTCCAATCTCCTCATGGAGACTAAATTACTTACAAGTAATCAAATTAAAAATACCATTTGTCATGCAGTTTTTTTTAGTCAGTCTACTCCAGAATTTGAACAACACATTATTAATCAATCTGCGAATAAGCAGGTCATTACCTTCAGCACCTCAAATGTAGAATGTGAAATTGGTAGCACGTTTTGCCTCATGTATTCCAAATCGGGGAATGCCATTTTCAAGGTGAATCTGGATAGTTTGACTCGCTCCAAAGTGCATATAGATCCCCGTGTATTACTGCTTGCACGTAATCAGGAGTGATATGAATGATTAATAATTTTTATAAATCAACCTCCTTACAACAGTTATTCAAGAAATCACAATTTACAATTTTTGCTATTACTTTTCTGATTTCGACTTTAACCTTGGTCAGCATTTCAGTGCTGACTGTAGAATCTTCTGCAAAGCAGAGTCTGCAATTGATCAGTCAAACAGCTGCTGAACGTATTCAACCTGCTCTGGTTTTTAATGATCGAGTGACTATTTCTAAAATACTGATTGAATACACCAACGATTATCATATTCGCTATATTGGGCTATACGACCAGAAGCAAAACCTGTTAGCGAAAAGCCAAAAAGACAATGATTACTATTATCCGCTACAAGCTTTGTTTGATCGCATTTTTCTGAGTGAAGCTATAGAGGTCCCTGTTTACCATCTCGGTAAAAATATCGGTACAGTGGTTGTATACGGTAGTTCCGCACAAATACTAAGTTTTATTATCAAAGTATTTTTCGGTCTGATGGTGGGCATACTGTTCATTCTTTTCACTTTAGCCAAGTCCGTTAATTCAACTTATCGCTTTATTATGCAATCGATTTCGCCACTGATTCAGATTGCCCATTTAATCAATCAACAAAATGCGTACAATCTGCGCTTTCCCCAAAATGATATTAAAGAATTCAACGAATTGAATATGGTATTCAATCATTTGTTAGAAGAAATTCAAGCCTGGAATACTCATTTGCAAAACGAAAACCATGCGCTTTCTCATCAAGCCTTGCATGATTATCTTACAGAACTCCCTAACCGCAATTACTTTTATCAAGAGTTAAGCAAGCTGTTTAGCAGAATTCCCCCTGCGCCTTCTGCCCTGATTTATGTAGATAATAATAATTTTAAACAGATCAATGATGAATATGGGCATGTGATTGGAGATGAGGTCCTGAAGGAAACAGCCAGAAGATTAAAACACAATATACGCCAGACCGATTTTGTGGCTCGTCTCGGCGGAGATGAATTTGCCATTATTCTCCATGATATGACCCGCGTGGATCAATTGACTTCAATCGCTAAAAACCTTATTCAGTGTTGCGAGGAGCCTTTAATCCATAATGGACAAATAATTTCTTTTAGCTTTAGTTTAGGTATATCCATCAGTATTAATGCTGCTGATGCAAAAGAATTAATCATGCAAGCCGATCAGGCCATGTATCAAGCAAAATCATTAAAACACCACTGGTGTATTTACCAAAAATGATCACAGGTAAGACTATGCATATGATAAAAACTTCAATTATTCTTCTACTTACCACCTTGTTAAGTGCCTGCTTAAGCTTTGGGCCACTTAATTATCAACAAACAAAAATGTTGAAAAAGGAAGGTTTTGTGCTAACAGAAGAGGGCTGGAGTCTAGGCTTACCAGAAAGCCTGATTTTCAGTTTTGATCATTTCATTATTACTGCCCAGCAAAACCAGGAGCTCACCCGGCTGGCACAACAGCTTAAAAGCTATAAGCTGGAAAAGCTGAACATTATTGGCCATACGGATGATATCGGTGACCCCACCTATAACCTAGAGCTCTCTAAAAACCGTGCATCCAATGTGGCAGATATCTTCCTTCAACAAGGTTTTAATCCTAAAAACATTCAGGTTATCGGGCGCGGTTCATCACAACCTTTGGTTCCCAACAACTCAAATAAAAACCGTGCTGAAAATCGAAGAGTCACCATTAACCTGAGTTCGATATAAAAAAGAGTATAAAAAAAAGCCTTGTATTTGTAACATATTGGTTATCAAGACAAAATGTTATAAAACAAGGC
>NZ_JAMXYB010000066.1:0-2594 GCF_024129495.1 Acinetobacter sp. S4400-12
GTAAGCGTCCGCTGAACCCCACTTTTTCTAACTCATTAATACCGCGATAGTGTCCACTTAAATTTAAGTGGACACCTATTTATGGATTTAAAGACAGTTATAGACAGTGCACCAACGCTAAAAAAGCCCCGTCGAACCTTCACAGCTGAATTTAAACATCAACTTATTCAGCAATGCCAGCAGCCAGATACATCAGTGGCCAAGGTAGCAATGCAACATCAGATCAATGCCAATCTGCTACATAAATGGATTCGTCAGTCCAGATCAATGCCCCCTGCATTAAAAACCCCATCCATTCCACAGACTGACTTTCTTCCGGTCATTCTTCACCCGACTCCAGTCAAACAAGAAGCACCTCTACCACCTGTGCCAGAGAAGAAAGCTGTCGCTCATATCAGGATTCCATTACATGAGGCACCAAGTTCCGCAAGGGATCAGATGATCGAGATCGACTGGCCGGTGGAGTCAGTAACTGAATTACTGTTGCTGATCCAGGGTTTGACTCAATGATTCGTATTGATGAGATCTGGTTGTCTACCCAGCCGATGGACATGCGTGCAGGGATGGATACAGCCATGGCTCAGGTGCTGAGAGCCTTTGGCTACATCAAACCGCATTGCGCTTACCTGTTCTGTAATAAGCGTGGCCATCGTATGAAAGTGCTGGTGCATGATGGACTGGGTATCTGGCTGTGTGCCCGGCGGCTGGAACAGGGGAAATTCCACTGGGCTAAAGTTCACCAGGGTGAAAGTATGGCGATCAGCCCGGAGCAGTTACAGGCACTGATCCAGGGTTTGCCCTGGCAAAGAATCGGACTGCAGCAAGTGGTAACAATGCTCTAAACCAGGCTCATCCATTCTGCTATTCTCCAAACGTTCTATTTCCTCTGCATCATGACCTCAGGCATACTGCGGTCATGAATACGCTGCCTGATTTAAGCCAACTGACCCATGAACAACTGCTGGAATTTACCAGACAGTTGGCGATGCAGCATCAGTCTCTGGCACAATCTAAACAACAACTGGAACAATCAAATCAGCAATTAGATGCCAGAGTTCAACATCTTGAAGTCACCAATCAGCAATTAGATTCTAAAGTTCAACATCTTTCTATTCTCAATCAAAAATACGAGCATGAGCTTGCACTATTTAAACAGCATAAATTCGGCAGTAAAAACGAACATCTAACCGCAAAACAAATCCATCTCTGGGATGAAGCGGTTGAAGAAGATATTGCAGCGGTTGATCTGGAACTGGAACGACTGAATGCAGATAAAACCAATGCAGCTGCACAGAAAGCCCCAGTCAACAAACCTAAACGTCGGCTGTTGCCAGATCATCTACACACCCTCCGTATTGAGCATGAACCTGAATCAACACAATGCAGTTGTGGCTGTACCTTGCGTCGTATCGGTGAAGATGTCAGTGAAAAACTGAATTTCAGACCGGCACAGTTCTATAAGGAACAGCATGTGCGTGGTAAATGGGTCTGTGATCAGTGTGACACTCTGACTCAGCAAGCGATGCCAGCCTATGTGATTGATAAAGGCATTGCTTCACCTGAATTGCTTAGCCATGTGCTGGTGTCAAAGTATGCCGATCATTTGCCTTTGTACCGTCAACGTCAAATCTTTCTACGCGCAGGTGTTGATCTGTCTAGATCAACGTTATCTGACTGGATTGGCCGCTGTGGGGTGGAACTGGAACCTCTGGCCAATGCCTTAAAACAGGTGGTACTGCAACAGCAGGTGATCCATGCAGATGAAACACCGGTGACGGTCATGCAGATGGGTGAAAATGAGAAAAAGCCCAAAAAAGGTTATGTCTGGGCCTATGCCAGCACACAGTACAATCCAGTTCAGGCAGTGATCTATGACTTTCAAGATAGCCGTTCTGGCCAGCATGCTGAAGACTTCCTGAAAGGCTGGCAGGGTCATTTGGTCTGTGATGATTACAGTGGTTATAAAGCACGCTTTAGATCAGGTCAGGTCATTGAGGTGGGCTGCATGGCACATGCACGTCGTAAATTCCATGAACTACATGTGACCAAGAAAAGTCAGGTCGCTGAACAGGCATTAGTGCTGATTCAGAAATTATATGCGATAGAAGCAGAATTAAGAAAAAAGACGGATGGTACAGCGGAAGACCGCTGCGAATACCGACAACAGCATAGTCAACCGGTCATGCAACAACTATATGAATGGCTCAACCAACATCAGCTGACGGTGCCATCGAGTTCTCCAACCGCCCGGGCGATCAATTACAGCCTAAAACGTTGGACTGCTTTAAGCCGCTATCTGGATGATGGCAATCTACCCATTGACAATAATTGGATAGAGAACCAAATGCGTCCCTGGGCCTTGGGGCGTAAGAACTGGCTATTTGCAGGTTCGCTGCGCAGTGGTCAACGAGCTGCCAATATCATGACTTTAATCCAGTCAGCAAAGCTGAATGGCTTGGATCCGTATGCCTATTTAAGTGATGTGCTGAAAAGGTTGCCAACACATAAAGTGCCCCAAATAGAAGAATTACTACCTCACCGCTGGAAACCTGAACCCCGTTAAAACTTGGCGATGGCGTTCAGCGGATGCTTAC
>NZ_JAMXYB010000067.1:0-2574 GCF_024129495.1 Acinetobacter sp. S4400-12
GTAAGCGTCCGCTGAACACACCTTCTGAATTCATCCTATAAGCCTTAATTTAGTTCCCACCTAAAAACAAGTGGGGACTTAATCCATGAACATGGATATATATTCAGCAACACCTCCTGTTGCTAAAAAACGCAGAACGTACAGCAAAGAATTCAAACTCAGTATTGTCAATGCCTGTAAAAATCCTAATACCTCGATCGCTTCGGTCGCACTGCAACATAGTATTAATGCCAACCTTGTCAGTCGTTGGATCAGGATCTTCAGCCATCATGATGGTGCCGTGCAGGATCCTACTCATGTGAATCCAGCATTTATTGCTTTGCCTTACACTGCTGCAATCAGCCAACCTATTGATGAGAGGATCACGTTGTGTATCACCGTGCCTCATACGAATAATGATATTCAGCTAAAATGGCAGACATCAGAAATACCTGCCTTGGCAGAATTACTCAAGGCACTGGCAACATGATCCGCATTGATGAAATCTGGCTCTCCACCCAACCTCTGGATATGCGAGCAGGGATGGATACGGTCATGGCGCAGATTATGAAAGCCTTTGGCTCAATCAAACCGCATTGCGCCTACCTGTTCTGTAATAAACGTGGCCATCGTATGAAAGTGCTGGTACATGATGGACTGGGCATCTGGCTGTGTGCCAGGCGTTTGGAACAGGGAAAATTCCACTGGGCTAAAGTTCACCAGGGTGAAAGCGTAGCTCTCAACCCGGAACAGTTACAGGCATTAATCCAGGGTTTGCCTTGGCAGCGCATTGGACGACAGCAGGTGGTCACGATGCTCTAAACCAAGCTCGGCTATTCTGCCATCCTCCAAACGTTCTATTTCATTCTTCTCATGACCTCAGGCATACTGCGGTCATGAATACGCTGCCAGATTTAAGCCAACTGACCCATGAACAACTGCTGGAATTCACCCGGCAGTTGGCGATGCAGCATCAACAACTCGCAGAAGATAAACAACAATTAGATGCTCAAGTTCAACATCTGGAAGTATCAAATCAACAATTAGATGCCAAAGTTCAACATCTTGAAGTCACCAATCAGCAATTAGATTCTAAAGTTCAGCATCTTTCTATTCTCAATCAAAAATACGAGCATGAACTGGCGCTGTTTAAACAGCATAAATTCGGCAGTAAAAACGAACATCTCACCGCAAAACAAATCCATCTGTGGGATGAGGCGGTCGAAGAAGATATCGCAGCCGTTGATCTGGAATTAGAACGATTAAATGCAGATAAAACCCATGCAGCGACACAGAAAGCCACAGTCAACAAACCTAAACGTCGACTGCTGCCAGATCATCTACACACCATCCGTATTGAGCATGAACCTGCATCAACCCAATGCAGTTGTGGCTGCCAGTTACGTCGTATCGGCGAAGATATCAGTGAAAAACTGCATTTCAGACCGGCACAGTTCTATAAGGAACAGCATGTACGTGGCAAATGGGTCTGTGATCAGTGCGACACCCTGACTCAGCAAGCGATGCCCGCCTATGTGATTGATAAAGGTATTGCCAGTCCTGAACTGCTCAGCCATGTGCTGGTATCGAAGTATGCCGATCATTTACCGCTGTACCGTCAACGTCTGATCTATCAGCGGGCTGGCATTGATCTGTCCAGATCCACTTTATCTGACTGGATTGGTCGCTGCGGTGTGGAACTGGAACCTCTGGCCAATGCCTTAAAACAGGTGGTGCTGCAACAGCGGGTGCTGCATGCCGATGAAACGCCGGTCACCATCATGCGGATGGGTGAGAATGATAAAAAACCGAAGAAAGGTTATGTCTGGGCCTATGCCACTACACAGTACAATCCAGTTCAAGCCGTGATCTATGACTTTCAGGATAGTCGTTCAGGTCAGCATGCTGAAGCGTTCCTGAAAGACTGGCAGGGCCATCTGGTCTGTGATGATTACAGCGGTTATAAAGCACGCTTTAAATCAGGCCAGGTCATTGAGGTGGGCTGCATGGCGCATGCGCGTCGTAAATTCCATGAACTGCATGTGACCAAAAAAAGTCAGGTCGCTGAACAGGCATTAGTGCTGATTCAGAAACTGTATGCCATAGAAGCAGAACTCAGGAAAAAGACCGATGGTACAGCGGAAGACCGCCGCGAATACCGACAACAGCATAGTCAACCAGTGATGCAACAACTATATGAATGGCTCAACCAACATCATCTGACAGTGCCATCGAGTTCACCTACCGCCAAGGCCATCAATTACACTCTGAAGCGTTGGCCAGCTTTAAGCCGCTATCTGGATGATGGCAATCTACCTATTTGCAATAATTGGGTCGAGAATCAGATGCGTCCCTGGGCGTTGGGGCGCAAGAACTGGCTGTTTGCAGGTTCGCTGCGCAGTGGTCAGCGAGCGGCAAACATCATGACGTTAATCCAGTCAGCAAAGCTGAATGGGCTGGATCCGTATGCCTATTTAAGTGATGTGCTGAAAAGGCTGCCGACGCATAAAGCGACCCAAATAGAAGAATTACTGCCACATCGCTGGAAATCCAACTCAAATTAAAAAATAGGCATGGGGTTCAGCGGACGCTTAC
>NZ_JAMXYB010000068.1:0-2510 GCF_024129495.1 Acinetobacter sp. S4400-12
GGTTGTACGATAAGTTTTAGCAGTATGTTTATTCATTTTGAAATTATAGGACTGAATAAACCTTATAGGCTAGGTTTGTGCAACAAAGCCGCACACTAATAGAAATTAAAAACAGCCAATCTCCTTACAAAAAAATGATGAAGTGGCTTAAACAACAAGGGCGCAAACCACAACCAAATGATGCTGCAATGATCATGTCACTAGATGGCAACTTTGCAACATTAGCTTCTTATTTCGGTTATCAGTTTCCTTCTACTTTATTGGAGGAAATGAATAACGCTCTTCAACATGATTTAAAGTATATGCGTGCTTTTGATGATTCTATACCAATGCTGCTTGAGCTTAAAAAGCTAGGCTACAAATTGGCAGTCTGCTCCAATGCAGCAACGCCTTATGGTGAACGAGCACAGCACCTACTTCCACCTTTAGATACTTATGCATGGAGCTTTCAGGTCGGTGCAAATAAGCCAGATCCTTTAATCTACCAACATTTTTTAACTCAAATGAACTGTCAACCAAATGAAGTTTTTTTCATTGGTGATACTCAAATTGCTGATGTAGATGGGCCGCAAAAATTAGGCATGTCTGCAAAAATAATTGATCGTAAAAATGGTGAGAGTCTTTTAGATGTGCTCCAACCCTTGTTAAAAAAATAAATTATAAATCTTTTTTCGAGCTGATTTTTAAGATACCAAATCTGGTACTTAACTCATGATATTGAGGATTTAAGTACCAAATTTTGTACCTAACAAATGGGATTAAATCATTAATTCAGTAAGCATAAATATGATTTTTTTATTTCATAATTTTTTTGAATAACCATTTTTTTGAAGTTTTAAACGAAACGAGTTTTTAAAAAATGTCATGTGCTAAGTTTTCCACATGACGATTTATGACTAGGGAAATTTATGCCTAGCCGTGAATAATTTTTAGATCAGCTCAATTGGCTAAGTAATTTTATGCAAAACGAAATTTTAGATGTTCTTTTAGAACTAGGGCTTACAGCTATCGATTGGGTAGATGCTTCAGTGTTCTCAAAGCTTACAGGCATTGAAGAACAAAAACTTACACATCGGCGAAAAAATTGGCCACAAGATTTAGTTTGGACAAAACAAGATGGAAATATTTACTACTCACTTAGAGGTTATAACCAATGGTTGACAGAACAAACTCAAAAACGTTACCAACCGGCGTTAGAATTAGGGAGAATGCACTCGAAATCAACTTCACCTCTAAAAAGCAGCGCTACTACATTACACTCCCACACCCGCCGACTGCGGAAGGTATCCGTACAGCCGCTAAAATTAGAAGTGACCTCATAAATAAAGCCAAATGGGGGATTTTAACTGAGAATGATATAGCACAAGCAAAAGGCCTTGATGTTACAGAAACTGAATCAATGGATGGTCAGCAAGTCTTATTTCAAGATGTTGCACAAAAATTTTTAAAGTTTTCGATTGCCAATAAAGATTCAAAAAATGGCTATCGCAAAATTTTAGAATGTCATTGGATGCCTTATTTTGCATTAACACCAATAGCCAATATCACGACTGAAGATATTGAGGAAGTCATTATCGATCGTAATTTTCAAACAGCGAAAACATTTAATAATTGCGCCACGCCTTTACGTGGAGTTTTCGAGTTGGCTGTTAAGCATAATCAGATTTCTGTAAACCCTATGAATAAAATTAAGAATCGTAAGGTTCAGGTGGAAACACCTGACCCCTTCACACGTAAGGAGATGGAAGCCTTACTAGCTTGGCTCGACAAAAGCTTACATGATGAGGACAAATTTTATCGGTGGTATTTTGAGTTTGCCTTCTGGACAGGCTGTAGACCTTCCGAAATGATTGCTCTTAGAGAAAGTGATATCGATTGGTTCAATGGCACATTCAAAGTTAACAAAAGCCGTGTACGTGGTTTAGAAAAAAAGGTGACAAAAACACATACGTCTCGAGAAGTATATCTGAATGAACGATCAACTCTGGCTTTGAAAGCTTTGCTTCAATTTAAAAAGGATCAAGGCTACCAAACAGACTATGTGATGCTATGTCCTAAGACTAAGGAACCCTTCTTTAATGAAAAACCACCTAGAGAGCGTCTTGTAGAAGCGATGAAAGCGTGTTCTATACGTCACCGCCCTGCATACAATGCAAGGCATACTTATGCGACGATGTTGCTGATGGATGGCGTCAATCCAATGTTTGTAGCCGATCAACTTGGACATAGTCTACAAATGCTGATCAAACGCTATACAAAATGGTTGCATGGGGATAAAAATAAGCAAGAAATTGCGAAACTTAGCGTAACTCGTACAGCCTAAATACGTCGAAATCAAAAGCTCTTGCAATGAAAAATGTGGCAAATGTGTGGCAATAAAAAAGCCACTTAATATAAGTGGCTGATTTATAACAAGAATTTTGGTGGAGGTGGCGGCTACCTAATTCAGCTATTAAATATCTAATTTTTAAATAAAATTCTTATAAAAATCTGTTTACGTATAACTCCTG
>NZ_JAMXYB010000069.1:0-2501 GCF_024129495.1 Acinetobacter sp. S4400-12
CTAAAAATCTATAATCAGGAAATCAACAAAAGAAGAATAGCAATTGAGCATGTATTTGGTCGCTTAAAAACCTTCAAAATTCTTGCTGAGCGATATCGCAATCGAGGCAAAAGACTGGGATTAAGATTCAATTTAATTGCTGGAATTTATAACTTCTAGCTGAGTAAAAAATGACTTATGAAAGAGGTCTAATTTTTCTAGTTAAATTATAAGAAAATAATTTATATGTAAAAATATTATTTAAAGATTGCATGGTCACTTTACATATAAAGTTAAAAAAATCAAACTGTGCTTCAGGTGAATTTAAACGAAAAAGCCAATCCGAAGATCGACTTTTCAAATAAGGATGGGTAAATTACAACTTTAGATCAAGAAAAAAATGCCTGAAATCACAGCAATCACCGCACAGATCAATATAATTACTTTAATTTTACTCTGTAGATAACTCAGACTTAAACTCACGACCAATGCGGCAAAAGTTAAACTGCCGAGCCAATAACTGATCATGTTGCTGACTGTGCCAGCGAACAGGCATACAATAAGTGGCAGAATCAATATCACCCAGCCAAGAATGTTGGTCAGTCTGGTTTTGGAAGCATCTAACTCTTTAGCAAAAATCTGTTTCTGATGTTTGGACATAGACGCGGCGAGTGTAAAAAAACCCAGTGAAGTCAAAGCCCAAATCAATAAGAAGAACATCATGCCTGATTCTCCTTGAGCATCGCTTTGGATTTTTTCGGCGGCAAGCCTTTATAGTTTTTCACTTTCTTGAACGCAAACCAGAACAGGATTGCAAGCATCCACATCGCCAGATCAAAAGAAGCAATCATCCATTGACCATTCAGGAGGGTATTCCAGATTGCCTGACCGCCAGTCAGGAAATTAATGATTGGCAACAATGCGAATGCCGCAGTTGCAAGCACTAGAAGCTCTAGCCAGGCTTGTCGGTGGCTACGAATCATGGCATACAGCGATGTCAGCAACCAAACGATAAAGAAACTACGAATCTCCCAGTTCAGTCGCATGTCTATATCTGCCGGAATAAAGCGATTGGCATAAAAGTAGGCAGCACAAGCAATCGGTAAACCAATAATGGCAGCGATATTGGTGACTTCCACAAGACGATAGCCAAAGGATTTATAGCCTTGCTTCTGTTGTTGTGGCGCACGCTTTACACACCAAAGAATCAAACCGGTCGCAATCATTAAAGTGCCGACCACACCTGACATAAACAGTAACCAGCGTAGAGCCAGATCCACGCCACGTGCTTCATGCAAGGTAGTGAATACGTTATAGATACCATTTGCAACTGAAGGTGTTTTTAGGGTAGTTCGATCCGCCTTTAACTCGCCTGTCACGCCATTGAAAGTAAGACTCGGATAAATGTTACGATAAGCCACACTCACGCCATTTAAAGCGCGGAGTTCAATTTCGGCTTTGGTAGTATTCGGCTGGATGATACTGATTGTGCCTACCGGATTACTTATCCATTCTTTTTCCGCTGTTGCCATTATCGGTGCCAGATCTGTTAATGGAGCAGGGCGTGTAGATGGAGCTTTACTTTGAGAGTGTCGACCTTCACTACGCTGCCGATACTGCTCACTATTACTAGATTCAGTTTGAGTACTCTTATCCTGAATCAAGCTCTGACGTTGATCCTGCAGAAATGCTCCTCGATTTTCATAAATCTGGTTAATACCCCACGGCATCAAAGGAAAGACCAGCAGTAATAAACCGCTAAAGGTAATCATGATATGAAAGGGCAGAGCAAATACCGCAGTGGCATTATGTGCGTCTAACCAAGAACGCTGACCTTTGCCCGGACGAAAAGTGAAAAAGTCTTTAAATATTTTCTTATGGGTAATTACACCGCTAATGATGGCGACTAGCATGAGTAGAGTAGCAATACCGACAATCCAGCGTGACCAGAGCCGGGGCAAGCCGTACAGCTCAAAATGAAAGCGGTAGAGGAAGGAGCCTCCACGTGTTTCACGGGCCTCCAAAATTTCCCCTGTTGTACTATCAAGAGTAATACGGGTACCGCCACGACGTGCACGAGGATCTTCACCGACACTGCGAATATTCAATGTAGTGGTGGTCTGGCGTGAGTTAGGAAGCTGAATTGCCCAACTGCCAGCATCCGGATGATGCTGTTGGAGATAAGCCAATGCGACACGGGTTTGTTCGATTTGGCTCTTTTGTGGGATTGATTGATGAAATTCCGGTTTCATCCAGAGGCTGATTTCATTCTGGAAAAAACTTAAGGTTCCGGTCAAAAAAATCGCATATAAAAGCCAGCCTAAAATCAGACTAGCCCAGGTATGCAACCATGACATCGACTGGCGTGGACCTTCCTGTCTTGCATCTACTCTCATCTTAATTTCCTAGGAATTTATAGGTGATATAGAGCGGTAATCCCCCCTAAAAATAATAGGATCTAAAAGTAGAATTTTCTCTTAAGATACGAGCAGGAGATTCTGCATGAAAACATCTAAATTTAC
>NZ_JAMXYB010000070.1:0-2406 GCF_024129495.1 Acinetobacter sp. S4400-12
ATCCGCAGATTATGCATGAATATTGAAAATTCCTCGGTACAAATAAGCAGCAAAAAGTAGATCGTTTTTTGATTTATGAAAGAGATCTATTGAGGCAGTTTTACTTTCGCAAGAGGTCTATATTTGAAAATAAAAAAATCTAAAGCTATTTCTATTTTATAGATATATATTGCTGTTATTTGGAAAATCCATTTTTTTTAAATTTTTA
This sequence comes from Acinetobacter sp. S4400-12, assembly GCF_024129495.1. Classification (NCBI taxonomy): domain Bacteria; kingdom Pseudomonadati; phylum Pseudomonadota; class Gammaproteobacteria; order Moraxellales; family Moraxellaceae; genus Acinetobacter; species Acinetobacter sp. S4400-12. The sequence continues at coordinate 209 of NZ_JAMXYB010000070.1, forward strand.
CTTTATAGAGTGTATTTTAATGTAAGTATGAGATTTAAATAAATTGCATAAAATAGACATATTTTTTCTTTCAGGTTTTATAAAAATAGTATAGATGAATTTCATTGTTTTTTTAAGTATTTGAAATTAAATATTTTATATAAAATAGATATTCTTTTTGTTTCAGTATCTAAACCTAAATTATTTTCTTTTTTACAAGAAGCCCTTATTAAGTTTTTGTTTTTTATAAAGGAATAAAAGGCTTAGCTTAATATTTTTTTATTATGTATTTTTTGCATTATAAAAAGTAATCTTTGTTTCTTTAGAAATTAAATTTCAATTACTTAAATTACTATTTTTTACATTGAATTAATATGTAACAGCTTATGGGTTGGCGAAGTTTAAAAACTGAGTAGAGTAGAGGGTAAGTCGAAAATATATATATCGGCTTTTGATTAAAGCGAAACCTAAGGAGAATACCCATGACTAATCAACAGAACCAGCAAGATCAACAGAATCAACAAAACCAGCAACAGCAACAGCAAGACCAGCAAGGTCAAAGAAACAACCAACAAAACCCTAATCAGCAGCAACAGAACCAAAAACAGCAAAATCCTAATCAGCAACAACAACAGCCGCAACGTAATCAGCAAGAACAACAGAATCAGCGTAATCAAAATCAATAACATTGGTGCGATCAATAAGATCAGCAGAATCTGCAGCACTAATGTGATTTAGGTTATCCTTTTTCAAAATAAAGACCGCCTTTTCAGGCGGTTTTTATTTAGACTTTATTTGTTCATTTTTTATTAACACTGAATGTTGGCTTTAATCTTATAAAAATTCAGGGCATTATCTAAGTCCTTCAGCAAGCCCGGTTCAGTATATTCTTTAGGTGCAAGTTTAAGCAGTGCTGGCATATAATAAGTTTTATATTCTTTAGGATAATCTTCACAAAGGATACGGGTGCGCTCTTCAATGCTCAGTATAGAAGAATCCAGTTGATCCAGATAGGCACTTAAACGATTATCTGATTGTTCAAACTGCGCTTTAGTGGTGGGGTCTGGTTCAGAAGATACATCTGCCTGCTGTTTCTGACAGCCTGTTAAAGTAAGTACTAAGAAGGCGCTCAAACATATAGGTAGTTTCATATTATTCAGATTCTGTTATTCGTCCTAAGAAAAGTATAGAGAGAAATATACAAATGCACACTGATCTTTAAGTTACAAGCCGTCTGAACGAAGAGTTTAGTAATAAAAAATGATCTATAGTCGCATCCATATTTTTTTCAAAAGTCGCTACTATCTTAAGATTATCGAGAAAATTTAATAAAACAACTATAGATCAAAATTTTAATAATATTCCTCAGTAGAAAATCATACATTTTTTATTGTTTGAATTACGTGTTATCAAAGAATCATTTTCTGAAATTGCAGCCTTCACATAAGTTTTCATAGGCAACATAAAAACTGACAATCCCTGCAAGAGTGAAACATGAATAGATGCTATTTATATAGCTGTTTTAGTGAAAATATAGGACAGAGCAATGATAAAGTGTATTTGTGCATTTGGTATAGGCGTAATGGTGGGTTGCTGCTATAAGTCTTGTAAGAGCAAAATGTGTCAGATGAAGGATAAAGATCACTCAACAAAAAATCAGGCTGAGGAGCCTGTACGTACCTAATTACCCTAGGCTTGAGGATTAATCTGAGGCAAGTGGCAAGTTTAGTAAGACTTTTTTCTAGAATAATTGAATATCGAGTACTATCTTTCACGCATAAAAGCTCTGCTCATGATCAAGCTTTTAAATTTAGGAGGAATACATGTTCCAATTTATATGCTGTTTATTGGGTCTACATGGCGCGACTGAAATCAAGTATATGGATGATGAGGACGTTAAAGAAGAGAGTGCTGATTTAAAAGAAACGATATAAGTGTCTTTCACTTTCAAAGTGTCGAAAACAAGACAATAACCCCATTTGCGAACTAAATGGGGTTTTACTTTAAGTCAATTTAATAAACTTAAATATTTAGGATAAACTTTCTCCATTTATATAAAAAACCACATAATACGGGTAATATTTAAACTAATTTATTATTAAAGGTCAATGTCTTTGGTAGCTTGAATGTAAGCATCCGCTGAACGCCATCGCCAAGTTTTAACGGGGTTCAGGTTTCCAGCGGTGAGGTAGTAATTCTTCTATTTGGGGCACTTTATG
>NZ_JAMXYB010000071.1:0-2370 GCF_024129495.1 Acinetobacter sp. S4400-12
AAGTTGAAGCATTTCAAGAAATGATGGCTAAAACTCAAAAAGTATCTCGTAACAAGATTATTAATGACCTTCTTCAAATTGCTATTGATCAAGTTAAAGACTTGTTGGATGACAAATCTTTAGAAGAATTCAATATGTTTGCTTCCCACCATTACAACGACTTTACTGGTTCTGGAGATTTATCAGATGATTAAATTAGAAGGAACAGTATTAAACGTCTTTACCCAGCAAGGAGGTAAGGACAAAAAAACTGGAGATCAATTTGCAGATCGTGACAAGGTACAAATTTTAGGTGCTATGGATCTGCCAAATGGTGACGTAAAAAATGAACTTTTTACGTTATCTGTTGAGAACTATCGGGACTTTAAAGATTTCCTAAATCAGAAAATTTCAATTGCTGTTGGTGCAATGGCAAGTGGTCGTAATGTGATTTTTTATGTTGCTAAAGGCGCAAAGCCTGTTTTAGCAGACCAAATGTGAAACACGAAAAAAAACAGTGAGTTAGCGAAGCTTCTCGCTGTTTTTTCTTTCTCTTGATACTATTGATTAACTAGGGGACAAAAATTGCTTAAAAAAGACAATAAAAAAGCCCATATTTCGGACACTTTGGCGGGTGATGAAATACAGGCTTTGCAATCTGCTAAGGCAGATCAACATAGGGATAGAATAACACGTTTTGGAATTTTGAAACATAGAGCGAAACTACAAGAACAATATTTGTGGACGCAGGTTGATTTCAAGTCAGAAGGTGAAAATGATCTATCCAATAAGGCTCTTAAGGCTGCAACTAAATTAAAGGGTTGTGGTCAATTTCTGCTGTTCCATAATTACTACACGATAGACCAAGTTAAACTTGCTAAGGCACACTATTGCTCTCAGCACTTGTTATGTCCTATGTGTGCTGGTGTTAGGGCTGCTAAGTCCATGAGCCGATATGTTCAGCGTATTGAAGAATTAATGCGCCAGAATCGCCATTTAAAGCCCGTCCTGATCACTTTAACTGTAAAGAATGGCCCTGACCTACAAGAACGCTTCAAGCACCTTAGAGCGTCATTTAGAACGCTTTTAGATCGTTATAACGATTACAAGAAAAAAGGTCGTGGTTTTAATCAGTTTTGTAAAATTGATGGCGCTTTTTATTCAACTGAATATACATACAATCCAAAAACTAAAGAATGGCATCCTCATATTCATATTTTTGCTTTACTTAATGAATGGATAGACCAGGAAGAATTGTCCGAAACTTGGCATGATATTACCCTGGATTCTTATATCGTCGATATTCGTAGAGTTAAAAAAACTAAAGAACACGGCTATAGCAAGGCTGTTGCTGAGGTATGTAAATATGCCCTTAAGTTTAGTGATCTCTCACTGGAGAATACTTGGGAAGCATATCTTTCTTTGAAAGGTAACAGGCTGACTGGCTGTTTTGGTTCTATGTATGGTGTCAAGTTACCTGAAAAACTTACTGATGATCTACCTCTTGATGATCTTCCATATTTGGAGCTGCTCTATCGTTTCGTATTCGATAAGAAATCTTATTACAACCTAGAAATCACGAAAGACGTTAAGCCAAACAAAAGGAATGAGGAAGGATGAACGAGGAGCTTCGACGAGGCCCGACGCCCGAATGACTTGTGAAGGCGATACGTTAAAAGTTGAAGTGAGGACGTTGCCGGTGCGAGGGCGCGCAGTCACGGAACGACCGCAACGAAACTTTATAAGGCAAGGATACACAAAGGGACCTTTATGACCTTGCAAGGGGTTCGACCCCTTAGACCCCAAAGGGCGCACTTATGCAAACTCTTCGAGTTCGCCAGTGCTCCCACCATCACAATTAAAACGATATTCCGTTTTTAAAACGTAACTTTGTTTAAATAAATGCTGTCACAACGAAACATCGTTTCTTTGTCACATTGATGCGTTGTTTCTCTGACACATCGACACAAGCAACAAAACGAGTGTCTACGAGTGACGATACCGGTATAAAAATTTCAAAACCTTCCTTCCCTGATTACAAGCTCCCATCTGATTTCAGATCGGGAGTTTTTAGCCATCCCGAATGGGTGGCGTCGCATTGATATTGATTTGATATCATCAATAGTATATAAATAAAAAACCAAACATATCTATTAAACATATCAACTTAATATCAGGTGGAAAAATGGAACCAACTAATCTACAAATCTTCGTTGCTGAGGTTAAAGGTACAGGCGAATCAGAATATATGGGTATTTATAAGCAAGTGCCTTTACGCCTTCGTGCTGGTGTCTTTGCTGAAGTTGAAGCATTTCAAGAAATGATGGCTAAAACTCAAAAAGTATCTCGTAACAAGATTATTAATGACCTTCTTCAAATTGCTATTGATCA
>NZ_JAMXYB010000072.1:0-2086 GCF_024129495.1 Acinetobacter sp. S4400-12
AAGAAATTTAAATCCTGTGCTTGACTCTTGCAGTTAAAAACAGGACATTTTAAATGGTTTATCGCATAGACATTTTAATTGGTGAATAACAGTATTTTAGAATAGTATTATTTATCAATAACTTAAAAACCCACTATTGAGCACAAAATGCACAAAAATTAGCTTCTGCAACAAGTCGGTGAGTTTTTAAGCAACTTTGTAATATTTAGCCAATAAAATTGGTTAAAAACTACTCAATTTTTGCATTTTCGCCCAAGTAACAAGACTCTTGCATCTAAAATTATCCCCAATTTTTGTGGATAAAATTTAGGCTATTTTGTACGCCCTGGCTCACACCAATCTCGGCCCTTTGCTGCTATCCGCAATATTGGAAATTTCCTATGATGAAGCCATAGAAAACAGGATGTTCCAAATAACAAGAATAAGAAAGATCGCACCAGGATGTGAGGTAAGACAGGAGTCATACCTAGCAACCCAATATGAGAAACCCTGGCAGGATGCCGGGGTTTTTTATTACCTAAACTTAAAGTTGGTCAGTGGTAACTGACTTATCTGCGTTGATTAATTTAATCAGAATATTTTGTATATATTCTTCTACTTCCACGCCATGAGCTTTAATAACTTGTTCAGCCTTTTCAAGAACATCAGCATCTAACTCAAAATCGATTTCGGCTGATGTTGCCATAAGTGCATCATAGTTATTTTCAACCATCTTTTTGAACATTTCTTCTAAGTTGTTTCTCGATGATACCTTGAAAGATAGTCGTAAAGAGCTATTAATAATTTCAACATGAGTATATCCAATATATTCAGTCAATTTTCCTACAAATCCTAAATGCTTCATAATCATGCTCAAATATACTGAAAGGAAATAGCTCCCTACTAATAGCTATGTAAATTAAGCTAAACTTTCCTTTACAAACGTTGGATCAACAATAAATAACCTAATTAATGATGTTGCTGCACCAGAAGGTCTTCTCACACCTTGTTCCCAAGATTCTAATGTACGTTTGGAAACACCAAGGAGCTTAGCAAACTGTTCTTGTGTCAGCTGTGCCTTTCTACGTGCTAAAGCTACATCTGTTTCAGTAATTACTATTCTTTTTGCAGCATTATTTGCCAACATATCATCGATGCCTTGTAAGATTTCAGCTTCAATATCTCTTGTTGCTTCAAAGGCTTCTAGTTCTTTTTCAGTCATTAAACGAGTCATTTAATTTCTCCACCAATGCTTGAAGGGTTTTCTTACTAAGTTGTACCGTTTGCTTTTTACTGTACAAAGTTAATAACCAAATCTCTCCATTTGTTAAACGATTAAAGTAGATGACTCTGACACCACCACTTTTGCCTCGACCACCGCTAGTCCATCTGATCTTACGAATGCCACCCGAATTAGGTTCGACATCTCCGGCCTCAGGATTTAATGCCAAGAATGTTTTAAATTCCTCATATTCTTCCTGAGTCCAATAAACAAGACAGTATTTGGTAAATAAAGGGGTTTCACATATTGTATACATTGCTTGTGTTTATACTACCTTGTAGTAGTTTGTTTTATACTACTTTGTGGTACTTTTAAATATGAATGTGTAACTCGTAGGATGAAAGATGATGTATTATTTTGCAGAGGATCCCTTCTAGGTAATGTTACCTAGGAGGAAAAATGAAAAAACTGAAACATCATTACAAACAAGCAATACAGAGTAAGCGCCATAACTATTTTTGGGAAATCTATCCCAATGTCAGAAGTTCTGTATTTAAGAAATTTAGCACTCACCAAGAGCGTAGCTTTTATTTTCTGCATCGTATTGAATACAAGGACTATCCGCTTAAACTTCGTGTCGCACGTGGTACCGGTCTGCCTCATGATTGGGATGATTTACCAACTTATGTTTATGACGTTGCGAAAAGCTGGAAGCATAATTCCAAAAGAGCACATCAGTACTATAAAGAACATGAGCAAAAATAAAAAATGGGAGCTTTTAGCTCCCATTTTTTTGTTATTCACCAATTAAAATGTCTATGCGATAAACCATTTAAAATGTCCTGTTTTTAACTGCAAGAGTCAAGCACAGGATTTAAATTTCTT
>NZ_JAMXYB010000073.1:0-2045 GCF_024129495.1 Acinetobacter sp. S4400-12
ATAATACTGAACGGACTCATCAAGGAAAAATGTGCTGTGGTCGTACACCACTTGAAACTTTACTTGATGGAAAACGGATTTGGGCTGAGAAAAATTTGGCTCAAATTTAACCTGACAGGCACAATAAAAAACGGGTAACTGTCAGATCAGGTTTGAGCTAGTACATGCAAATAAACCATCACTAGTCCATTTAAAGAAGTATTATCTTTATATCTGTGACTGAGAATTAAAGAGTAATTTTCATACATCATTGGTATTTCTCTTATTGCTTTCATACTTACTGGGCTGCAATTCATATCCTACAGAAATGATCAGTCCTGTAGAGAGTAGCGTACCCAGCATTTCCATCCTCACTCCCGCACAGATTCATGGCTCGCCCTCAGCAGTCCAATGGATTTAATCCTTAAGTTTAAATCGTCAAGTAATTTTGAAACTGCGCTGCTGACAGATAACTTAGATAGAACTTTCATGTTGAAAAGAGCGCCTGCTGCGAACGGTGTATTGATGCCTGATGACGAAGGTGTTTCTATTCACTTTAAAAATGGAGAAGGCCTTGTAGGGTTTGTGAAAGACCGACCTATCACTCTCCAAGAGTTTAAAGAATAGTTATCAAATTCTTGAACAAACCCACCGCATTGGTAGATTGGTTTTTTAAAGCCTGGAATCAATACATGCGCTCATAAGGGTACAAGCTCTATCAGAGCTTCTTCCACGTCATATTGCTCATCGTGTTGCTTCCCTTGGCTTTGCCTTGAACTTTGAGCAAATCTCTTGATTCATTTAATTGAGCATCAATATGGTAGGTTTTCCCATCCTGCGTATTGATCCACACTCCTTTACTGAATTGCTGATCTTTACCATTAGCAACCAGTCCTCTTAATGTTTCCATTCCAAAAAATGGCTGATTTTTTAGTACGCCCGCGCATTTGGTACACACTTCACTCATTGGAGCACCTGGCAATGGGTAGTTTTTGGTCACAACGGCACTATACTGTTCTGTTTTAGAATCCTTACGGATTACAATATCTGAAATATAATATCCAGTACGGTCATCGATAACCTTCCATGTGCCAATTAATGGATCAAAAGGCATGGCAGCTAAGGGGTTAATCATTCCAAGCAGGAGTGCAACAGCACCAATAAATTTAAACTTCATATAGAGACATTTTACAATTAAGTTAAAAAGCACAGAGATGTGCCAAGTGCGGGGAATTATAACCACTATTTTTTTAATATAGACAGAAATTTCACTAAAATTATATATATATCCAATACATGCAAAAAAAAACGAATAGTTTGAGGAGGCCATGTCTGCCAGAATAAACATCGTTTAAATCGGTTCAATAGAACCACTCTAAAATAATTATGCTAGAAAAACCTAAATTGGTGTACCACTTAGTCACTGGGCACACTTTTATACGGTTACCTTAGTGAATCGAAATCCGTTTAATAATTAAATGTTTGTCCCAAGGAATAAACCATCAGGGTGATAAGCAATACAACGAATATAGATATAGCTATTTCTGTTTTTGTCATTTGATCTACCCTTATTTAAGGTTGTACCTCCTTTATACAGCGCTTAAAGAATATTCTAAATAACAAAATATTACACTTTAATGATTCTTTGCAACAAAATAAAACATACTTTAATTTTAAAATTTAGTTTTCTTTTTTAAGTTTAAGCAAGCTTTATGGACTCTCAAAAACCAAATAAAAAATTGAAAAATATAAAGATATATAGATAACTCATTAACGTAAAACCAGACTTCTTTTAATGACAAACCTGAATACTTGAGATAAGGAACTGTCTATTGGCAAACTCGTAGAGTGGTATTAAAGCTATTAAATCTTTTTATTTAAGTAATTTTTGACTCAATTGTGATACCGGAGAAAAGATTTCTTTCTTTGATCTTTTCATTATCCTGAAACTGACAAAAATTCTACTTAATTCAAGCGTAAGCGTCCGCTGAACCCCACTTTTTCTAACTCATTAATACCGCGATAGTGTCCACTTAAATTTAAGTGGACACCTATTTATGGATTTA
>NZ_JAMXYB010000074.1:0-1970 GCF_024129495.1 Acinetobacter sp. S4400-12
AAAGACCACATCAAGCTAACAAAGGAAAGCCACCTCTAATGGCTGCTTAACCTCTACTTTTAACTTCGGTTATTTATGGGAGGATTACCATCATTCTAAAAGAATCTCACTTTTTTATTGACCATAATCCTGCTGAAATTCAGGCAATGCAAAATCAGGGAGCATTTGCATTGAATAAAGTGATGCAATTAAGTCTGATTTCCTTTATCCCAAGTGCCTTACAAATTGTTTTTTCATGCTTTATTCTCGGCCTGAAGCTAGATCCTAAGGTGGTGACAATTGTTCTTTTATACGGGTCATTTTTTATTGGATTATCATATTTTTCAAGTAAACGCATAGAAGAATATTTAAAAGTAGCAACCAGTGAAAGACAAAAAAACACCCAGTTGGTGGGCAATGCCATGTCTATGATGGATATCTTAAGATTTTTTAATGCAGCTGCCTGGATAGAGCATCGGTTTCAGGAAGGTTCTAAACAAATATTGAAAAGCCTGACCTCATATTCTTTAAAGCGTACTTACTATGCTGTTATTTTTGGTTTGGCTCTTAGCATTCAGTTTATTATTACTTTTTATATTCTTATTCCTGATGTTCAGGCAGGTCGTATGAGTGTGGGCGATCTGGTTTTATTTAATACTCTATTGCTTCAACTTAATACACCTTTTGAAATGATCGGGAGATGTATACTTGAATTTAATCAATCTTATATAGAATTCAAACCTTTTGCCAGAATGTGGAACGAACCAGAATTAGCAGACAACTCAAAACAATTAACAGCAAACTGTCCAGAGAGTAAACATCTTTCTGGTGTCTTAAAATTTCAGGATGTATCTTTCACTTATTCAAATGGACGTAGAATTCAGAATATTAACTTTACTGCAAAACGTGGAAAAATCACTTTTCTAACAGGTGATAGTGGGGCAGGTAAATCAACTATTTTCAAGTTGATTTTAAAACAAATTGAACCTGATCAAGGAGATATTGTAGTGCACAATATTTCTTTAAACAGTATTGACCGTAATACATGGTTTTCACAAGTAGGTGTAGTTCCACAAGAAGTAATGTTACTGAATGATTCGATTAAAAATAATATTTGTTTAGGGCGGCCTTATGATGACCATAAAATTTATCAGGCAGCTCAAAAAGCACAAATTTTAGATCGTATTATCATGATGCCCGATGGTTTCGATACCAAAGTTGGGGAAAGAGGCATGACTCTTTCTGGCGGAGAAAAACAAAGGATCTCTATAGCGAGAGCACTATATGCTGATCCCGAATTTCTGCTCTTGGATGAGGCCAGTTCAAATTTAGATATAGAAACAGAGCATGAAATTATGTCTCATATGCGTAGCCTAAAAGATAGCGTGACGATCATAGCTATTACTCACAATCCTGAACTTATTCATAAGGAAGATATAGTCATACAACTATAGATTGTGCTAGATTTCAATTTATTTAAAATCAACATACTATGCAGCCCTGATATAAAATCAGAGCTGCATACTTTTAAGCTTCTTTTATGTAATTGCTAGGGCTTGTCCTCATTTGGCTTTGCACCAAATAAACATGCAAGCAATGTAGATCATAGACTGATAATTTCGTGCAAGCTTATCAAATCGGGTAGCAATAGCACGGAAATGTTTTAATTTCGCAAATGCATTTTCAACTAAATGTCTTAATTGATATAGATATTTATCAAACTCCTTATTCAACCTCTTACTATTTGATCTCATTGGAATAATGAGAATCATATCCTTATTCTGGGCATATATTCTAATCTGCCCAGCATCATACCCCTTATCAGCAATAAGATAAGTTGCCTCGTCTACAGTATCAATCAGTTGTTTTGCAACTTGACTGTCGTGGACGTCACCCCCAATGATTTTAAAATCAATCGGTAATCCATTCGCGTCGGTTGCAAGATGTATTTTTGTTGTTCGTCCACCACGTGATTGTCCAATTGCTCTTTT
>NZ_JAMXYB010000075.1:0-1779 GCF_024129495.1 Acinetobacter sp. S4400-12
TTCCTTTGTATTATATTTTTTAGGATTATGCAAGGTAAACCTAGGAGTATTGGTAGGTAAACCTAGGAGTATTGGTAGGTAAACCTAGGAGTATTGGTAGGTAAACCTAGGAGAATACCCTCTGTATGCTTTGCTGTGTGGGCATTTCAGCTTGTCTAAAAGCATTTAAAAGCATTTAAAAACCTTAAAAGCCCATTTTCATCATGAAAATTGCCCTCGGTTTTCGCTAAAGCTCAAACTTTTTTGACTTCACTTCGTTACGTCAGGGGCAATTTTTGCAAATGACCGAGAAAAACCAAAGATTTTAAAAGCATTGAGCAAGGACACACAGAGGGTACTTTTTCACTACCGTTCAAAATTCCTACTCTGTGCCTTGTTGGGGCAAGCCCCAAACCCCAAAAAGCAAAGGCAAAGGCAAAAATGGCACTCGCTTCGCTCGTGTCATCTCAAAAGCAAAAGCGCACGATAGTTAAAGTTTTCATGAAATCAGATGCTAAAAAAGCAGTTTTTCAGAGGGGGGAATAATCGAACTTTCATTGTGTCGCTCGTAGACACTCGCTAATAACTTTCTTTGAAAAACCAAAAAAAAGACAAAGAAAATTTTCTTTGTCTTTTTACTTTTTCGATAGAAAAACGCACTCAAACGATAGTTTGGGAAAGTGCGCCCTTCGGGAATTTCGTCATGACTAAAAAACCACGCCAAATTCTTCTAGTTTGTTTTCCCATTGGTCGGCTGTTGCATCCGTTGTAATTTCTCCTTTGATACGTTTCATCATCTCCATTACTGACTCATCACCACGTTTAAAGCGATCTGCTAGACCGTTCGCCATGATTGCACCTGTAATTTTGCTTTTACGGTGTTCTAAAACGTCCATATTTGCGTTTTCAGGCTGTTTTACGATGTTGGTAGGGATTTGACTAGGTTTTTTGATATGTGGGCTAGAATCGCTGTTTTTTGGCGTTTCCGCCTCTGTTTTCTTCTTCTGCTTAAACTTGAATGAAAATCCTGTGATTGTCCGCCCTTTTTTGTGCTGTTCGTAGCTCGCTATGATGTCGGTATGCTCGTTTATTTGTTTAATGGGGTTTTCAATAATCCATCGTTTGAAATTATCGGATCTTGTATATTCATCATCTAAAACACCTAAACGCTTTCTAAACTCTGCTAGTTCAATAACAGGCGTTTTTCCTGTGCTACGCCAACAAATCAATAATTCATATAGGCGGACTGCATAAGCACTCGATAAGCCGCTAATTTGCTCAATATCATACTGGCTGAATTGTTCCTCTAGTCTTGTAATCAGTGGAACAACCGCAGGGGCAAAAATAACCTCAACTGTTGCGGTTTCATCAATGTAAGCAATTTGTGATACCCATCGACTTGTTATATTTGCACGCCCACGTTCTCGCTTTTCCTGGTAGCTAAATTGACGGGCAAACAAGTCTTTGCAGGCATCTTTGAGGGCTTGATATGCCGTCTGTCTAGCTACACCAAATTGATTGATATAGCTCTCTGCATGAACGGTTAGAGGGTCATTTGCATTGATTCCTTTACCTGATTCTCTCGCCTCTAGGATAGCCAATAGAATTAAACGCTGTTCAACTAAGTCTAAGTTATAACTAGCGTTCATTAGGGCGTTATCTTTTACTATTAAATCGCTCATATTACTTATTAATATTAAATCTAGTAATTCCTTTGTATTATATTTTTTAGGATTATGCAAGGTAAACCTAGGAGTATTGGTAGGTAAACCTAGGAGTATTGGTAGGTAAACCTAGGAG
>NZ_JAMXYB010000076.1:0-1481 GCF_024129495.1 Acinetobacter sp. S4400-12
TGTTATTCACCAATTAAAATGTCTATGCGATAAACCATTTAAAATGTCCTGTTTTTAACTGCAAGAGTCAAGCACAGGATTTAAATTTCTTTGTTCAATAACAGCTTTCTGAGCTTTACGACTCGGCATACTTTTCTTGAGACGGGAACGTTTATTTTGTTTTTCCAACTCTTCATGCTGTTGCTGGATATGCGCCAGAACCGAGCCTAATCTTTTATTCTCAACCACTTCATTCTGCTGTAGTCCAGCCAGTTTATTGAAGACACTATAGTTGATCTTCCGTCCTTCATGCATGATCGCCACAGTGCCATCCGGGTACTCCAGAAATGAAATGTATTGCCCAACAAGCTTATGATTCAGCTCTGTCGGTTCAAGCAGATAAATACACTTGTCATAGGTGATGGTGAGGTTCTTCGTGACCTTACGCGGTTCCTGCCAGGTGAATATATCCTCCAGCTCAGCATCAGACTCTGTTAGCGGACGATGTAAGTTCTTTGAATTTCGCGCACACTTGGCGAACTTCTGGTTGAAATGCTCAATAAAGCAGGGTAACCAGGCATTGGCTTCGGCAATTGAACTGATGCCTTCCAGACGCATCTCCTTGATCAAACGGTCTTGAAGGGTTCTATTCGCGCGTTCTACGCGACCTTTAGCCTGTGGGGAGTTGGCAAAGATAATATCAATGTTTAACTCATTCAGAATCCGGCCAAATTGCGTGATCTTGCTGTCCTGGCTCGATTTCTGGTTCACTCGGAAGACCGAATGTTTATCGCTATAAAAGGCCAGAGGCTTACCGTATTGTTCAATGTAGGCTCGGGTTGAAAGCATATAGTCGAAGGTCGTTTCTGCCTCACAGAAGCGCAGATGCAACAGCTTTCCAGTGGCATCATCGATATACACCAATAAACAGCACTTAGCAGCGCGTCCTTCGAACCAGTCATGATATGAGCCATCAATCTGGATCAGCTCACCGAAGCAATCACGGTTATAACGTGGCTGATATGGACGTTTAAGGCGCTTGGATCGCGGAATCCAGAGGTCATTTGCAGTCATCCAGCGCCGAAGCGTTTCTACCGGGATATTCAGGTCAAATATGCTGCTGAGCTTCTCATGGGCCAAGGTAGGTCCAAATCCCAGCAGATGTTCGGAAATAATGGAAAGACATTTTGATTTTAATAAATCATCATGGCGACGATGGCCAGGTTGACCACGGCTGGCATGCGCCATACCTGAAACACCATCTTGATTGAGCTTCTGTAATAACCGGGTAATTTGACGGGTTGAAAGATTAAGGATTTCAGCGGCACGGACTTGTGTAATACGATGATCTCGAACGTCTTGCAGAACAGCAAGACGTTGAATTTCTTTGTCAGACATAGTGATCAGCATCTATATTTCATATCCAGTCCATGATGTTTAAACCATCATAAACCAGACATTTTTATTGGTGAGAATATAGACACTTTAAATGGGTTCTAACA
>NZ_JAMXYB010000077.1:0-1436 GCF_024129495.1 Acinetobacter sp. S4400-12
AAATTTTTAATTTTTCTTTTTTGGTGTTTATGGGGTTAAGGGGTCGAACCCCTTACGCGGTTTCTGCACGAAGTGAGAAACGTCTAATCGCACCCTCAAAAATTTTGAGGGAACGCACTGCAAAATTTTAATTTTGCGTAAGTGCGCCCTTCGGGGAAAAGATTAGTCTGCATACTCGTTATATTTTGGCGCATAAACGTATTTGCGGTATTCAGGCTTGAACTGAAATGCCACTCTCGATTCTCCAACGTCCTGTACTTCCTCAGAGGACGAAATCATTTCTTCGGTAGTGATTTCATCTTCAGGCTTGAGAATGCCCTTTAAAACGCCTCCTGTTGCGATAAAACGCATCTTATGGACTTGTTTAGTCATCTCATGGAGCCAAGCACCCTTATCGCGCTCTAAAGCCAAATCAGACGGTTTTACGCTGTATTTGAGCGTTTCACAGATTGCTTTATCGAGTTGCTTGCGTCCTTTTTCATCCAAAGTGGCTTTTACGGCTTTCACGTTCACCGATGGCAAGTAGTCAGCTCGCAAAGCTTTCGCCCACATTTCGACCCAATCCGCTTGTTTTATATACCCCTGCCCTTTGAAATAACTGGGTTTAACCAACAGCAAAGCATGAAAGTGTGGATGTGCCATCATGTCCCCATCATTCCCCCTGGTGACTTCGGTTGTTCGCAAAAAACCTGCTACACCTGACTTAAACCGCTTGGTTTGAATGAGTCGCTGCCATGAATCATTCATGTGTTTCAACGTATCTCGGAGTTCCGTAACAGGTGGGTTTTTCACGGTGAGGGTTAGAAATACCCAACGATGCGTAGGAAAGCGTTCTTGAATACTTGGCAATTGCTGAAACATAACCGCCCTCCAAAGTAGAGATCTGCGCCACTGACACACAGGACAATGGCGAACACGGCAAAAAAATGCTTGCTTGAGAACCAATTTCCCTTGATCGGGATTAACTCCAAATTTCAAAATACCTGAACAGGCATTGATACGCTCTGCATATTTTGAAAGTTCAACGGAGTAGTTATAGAGAATTTTAACGGATTCAGCATCGGAACGATGTTCATCCCAAGAAACTTCATGAGGTGAAATTTCTGTTAAAAAATTGATTCCAAGATCGAAATCATGGCAAGATTGAGGCATAGAAAAGCTCTTATATTTTGGTTGGGTCGCACCTCCAAATATACGGGCTTTTTTATTGACCTGTCAAACAGCCTTCAAAGCCACGGCACATAAGGCTTAGAACCTTATTTTTAGAATCAGAGTTATCCCTTAATAATAAATACAAGGAAAAACACCCTCAAAAATCCCCATTTTTACCCCCTTTTCAGATGCCTTTTTTTGATTTTTCACCCCTAGCAAATTCGTGATGATTTTTCAGTAATGCACGCTTACGCGTTTCTCATTCGAGAAACAAAAATCGGGTC
>NZ_JAMXYB010000078.1:0-1418 GCF_024129495.1 Acinetobacter sp. S4400-12
TGAAAGACCACATCAAGCTAACAAAGGAAAGCCACCTCTAATGGCTGCTTAACCTCTACTTTTAACTTCGGTTATTTATGGGAGGATTACCGAGCAAAACACTGGGAATCAGGATACCGAGAGTCGCTTTGAGAGTCTTGTTTACCATAAATACCCAAATAAAGGCCGCAGTATTTAAGCTAAAAGCAATCAAGGTGGCCGACATGGCTGCACTGCTTCCAGCCTCCATGAATAATTGGGCAATCACGATAGCAGCCAGTGAAGCAAGGATATAACCACCGACACCTGCCAAAATAAAGCGATATAAAATCATTCCACGATAAGCCAGTATATTTGCTTTAACTTTATTTTGGCTTGATGGAGTGGTTGAAGTCATTGTTTCAGTTGCTATTACATGCATATTCGGGCTATTTATCATCGAAAATTCTATCTATAAATTTATTAAACGACTTAAATGAGAATGATAACAATTATTATATGCATTGTGGAAGTCATTATTGGGGATTTGCCAACTTTACGTTAAATTTATAGTTAAATTGTGAGTGATTGCCTTATTTCATCCTCCTATTTTTATTTTTTCCAGTAAAAAATAAAATATTTTTAAAACTTATAGTTAGATATATTTTGAATTCAAATTATTGGATAACCGACCATCTATTCTTGTTGATGGCCTACTAGTCATTTTGATTGCTAGTAGACTACTAAGATATAAAATTACATAGCAAATTTTGCTGACGCCAAGCGACTCATACTCACGCCACGCTCCGCAGCTTCAAGTACTAGTTTTTGATGAACTATTGATGGAACACGAATAGCAAACCGTCCGCTATACTTTTTTCTGAAAGTGGTACAGGTAATTTCTCATTATTGCTGATCATATCTGCTACAACTTCACTAACAAGATCAACAATCCCTGAAAATGCTTTAGGTTGTTCAGCATCAAGCCAAGACAGTGATGGAAATTCGGCACATAGACCGACATACTCATTTTCTTCTGCTAACCATGTAACACGATAAGTATATTGTTTGCTATCCATTTGTCACCTCACAATGTTTTAAGTTTATCAAGTGCAGCTAATACTAGCCTAACCTGATAAGGTTTAGCTTTTCCGCTACCATCTTGAAGACTAATACAAGGATCACCTTACCACGGTGTTCTAAAGACCGTGTGACTACTACTTGTTTGTTTTGGTTCACCAAAATATTGCTTACAAAGCTTGAGTAAATCGACATAGCGGATATTTTTTGGGATATTCCGCAGTTGTTCTATAAGTTGATCAAGATTTACCATTTGAATGCTCAATAGTACCAATGATTAATAGTCTCAATATTAGATCTCTTTCATAAATCAAAAAACGATCTACTTTTTGCTGCTTATTTGTACCGAGGAATTTTCAATATTCATGCATAATCTGCGG
>NZ_JAMXYB010000079.1:0-1414 GCF_024129495.1 Acinetobacter sp. S4400-12
ATTTAACATAAAATTACGTTATGCGACATTCGATATGAGCGACATTTTATCTTCATTAAGTGCTTCGCTGGAGAGAATGGCTTTATAAAGAAAAACAGGAATACCGTCCTCGTTGTCTTTAACTTTTAATTCCTTTGTACCGTCTCGATATTCAAATATAGCAATAGGGTAGTTATCCTGGTCTGCAATATAAAACCGTCTGTTTTTAATAATTAATCGATGCTCTGTAAATTGATGTTGTAATAAACGCATGAATTTACTTTCATTTGTAGAAAGTAAATTAAGCTCTCTAATCCGCTCTGCATCACTCTGATGATGTATCTTTGCACGTTGCCTTTCGTTATAGCTGAGATATACATTTCTTGTTTTTTT
This sequence comes from Acinetobacter sp. S4400-12, assembly GCF_024129495.1. Lineage (NCBI taxonomy): Bacteria > Pseudomonadati > Pseudomonadota > Gammaproteobacteria > Moraxellales > Moraxellaceae > Acinetobacter > Acinetobacter sp. S4400-12. Next base: position 373 of record NZ_JAMXYB010000079.1, read on the forward strand.
GGCTTTTGGTTTTTCTTTTTCAGGGCGTGAATCTCTCCAGAGGTAGCCAACAGTAAATCCTAATACTAAACAAAATATTGCAATACCCATTTTTATTCCTAATAAGAAAAGGGTGTATTTACACCCTTAATATGAAATCAATCATCTTGGTCAATATAAATAATTAATCGTCTTTTTTAAGTATTTCAGCCCTATATTTCATTACATCTTCCGTTTTTATATCTTTAAGGTGCTTTCTAATTAGAGTGTGAATTACATCTGATTCTTTAATTCGAATTTTTGTTTCGAACATCATTTCAAGTGTTGAGTCTTTAATCATTTCTTCTTCTTCATCTCTCAACCGAATTGTTACAGCCATGTCTTTCTCCAAAATTTTGACATCATATCTGATTTATATTTTATGATATGTTGCATTATCACAAATCAAATGTTATAAAACAGACAAATATCATTTGTGATAAATCATAATCATGAAAATAATCACTTTTAGTTCACCTCAAGACTTCACTCAGGCGGCTTTTAATCGGGTAGCAGAGTTGGTTTCTCAAAACGGTCAATTTTGTCTTGATGAATGTATTCCTGCTTTCTCAACAGAGCAGTGTTTAGAGCATCTGGCTTTAGTTGCTGCTGAAATGGCTTATGACTATTCCTTGATTGATGCACATGCAGATTTATACAAAAAAGCAAATCAAGAATTAAAAGATGAAATGGGGGATTGCTAAGTGATTATTCGTTCTGTTCATCAAATAGATGTTGTTGAGTGTCCTCGTTGTTTTTCTCTTATGCATAAAAGCATTTTGTCTTTTCATTTGACACGTTGTTTGGGGTAATTGTTCATGAATCATTTTTGCAATTCTTGTGGCCAGCATTTTGTTAATGAACAAGACTTATCTTTTCATGAATGTCACTTCGATTTTATTGATAAAAAGTTATCCACAAATCAACTAAATCCAAATACCTTAACCTGTGAAAACACAGGGGAAAGCCTTAAAACCAATATTAGATTCGCAACTAACATTGTTGTTCCTACCCCCATTTATAA
>NZ_JAMXYB010000080.1:0-1339 GCF_024129495.1 Acinetobacter sp. S4400-12
CTGCGCATTTAAAGCTGACCGATGCTTCAATTCCGGTAGAAGTGAACCTGCCGAAATGGGATGAGCCAGCTCAACGCTACTGCCCGGCGGGCGTGTATGAAATCATGGAAAATGAGGATGGTTCAAAACGCTTCCAGATTAATGCATCCAACTGTGTGCACTGCAAGACCTGTGACATCAAAGATCCATCCCAGAATATCACCTGGGTAACACCGGAAGGTGGCGGTGGTCCGAATTATCCGAATATGTAATCTCTGCTGAGATCAAAATAAACCCGCTTCAAAGCGGGTTTATTTTTTTATCTTTTATTTAAAAATTGTTTAATAAATAAGCTAGACTTTGTGTAACAATCCATAAAAATCCGAAAATAAATATTAAATATTGTATATAAAAAAGATACGGATATTTATCCATTAACTGGACTAACTGCCGTTTTTCAATTTTAAAATAAAACCCCTTTCTATAAAGTTTCTTAAATTTAATTTCCATTTTTATATTTAGAGTCTCCCTCCAAAAAACTAATGGCAAAACACTTAAAAAGTAAAAATTAAAAATTTCCAAAGGTTTTTTATATGTATTTTCATCATCAAATATAGTTTTACAAATTCCTTTTAAATTCATATTTATGTAAATATATTGGAGAATAAAGAAGAGTAAAAATAAAACAAAAAAAACAACACTTGTAAATATTAATGGTATGGTTTTTATTAAATATAAAATAGTGTCCATTATTTAATATTCTCCCCTCTAGACTCAACTGCATCATATATTTCTTCAGATATCCATCCGGCACCCTCACTTGCTAACATTCCACCTATTGCTGATACTCCGGCGACAACACCTAATACAATTAAGGAACTCCCCCCTGAAGCGATAGTTAATACAATAAATCCTCCGATAGCTGCCCCTCCTAAACTGCCAGCAATTTTAGAGGTTTCAATGACAGATTTTTTGACTTTTTCTTCAGATTTCGCTTCATTTACAGCTTCTATAGCATTATAAACATCTAATGCTAAAAATAAGTATCCTCCCCCTTTTATAGTTTTGCTTACTTTCCCTAACTCACTCATGTTTTTAACATAATCTTTCATTCCACCTTTATAAGTATTTCCTCTAGCCAAAGCTGAATGATTGATTAAGCGTCTCATATTATTTGTTTTAATAGATTAGATCTCTTGCGAAAGTAAAAACCGCCTCAATATAAATTTCATGAGATATCAAAAATTAAATCGTTTTTCAGATTCTGACTTCAAACGCTTGGTTGGCGTACCTCGACAAGTTTTTACTGAAATGGTTGAGGTCTTAGAAAAAGCTGAATCACTCAAAAAGAAATCAGGTC
>NZ_JAMXYB010000081.1:0-1312 GCF_024129495.1 Acinetobacter sp. S4400-12
ATGTCCCGTCCTGAAATAAGTTTACACCTTAAGAGACTTATTTTATGGAACATAAACGAGAACAACGAGTTAAACGTACACAACGTGACTATAGCTTTGCCTTTAAAATGATGGTGGTACATGAAGTAGAAAAAGGGCAAATTACTTATAAGCAAGCTCAGGCAAAATATGGTATTCAAGGAAGATCAACTGTGCTGGTATGGTTACGCAAGCACGGACAACAGGACTGGACTTCGAATATGCCGACTTCTTCTAAACGCCAATTGACACCCCAACAACGAATCCGCCAATTAGAAAAACAGTTAGCCGCAGAAAAGCTCAAAACTGAATTTATACAGGATGTGATTTATCACATTGATAAAGAGTGTGGGACTGATCTTGGAAAAAAGTATACCGAGCACGTTTCAAAGATTGGCAAAGCCAAAGAAGACTAAGCGTTTCACGTTATTGTCAGTGGTTAGGAATCACTCGACAAGCTTATTATCAAGCAGAAAAACGTGCTCAAATGACTGCACAAGCAACTGAACAAATACTTGAGTTGGTTATGGAATATCGCTGTCTCATGCCAAGTATCGGAACACGTAAGCTGTATTGGCTTATTAAAGGCAAATTGTTGCAACGTGGTTTAAAGTGTGGACGGGATCAGTTATTTAAAATATTGAAAGAAAATAACTTATTGATTCGCCCTAAGCGTCGCTATACAAAAACTACGGATAGCAAGCATTGGATGAAGAAGCATCCAAATTTATTAAAGGATTATTCAGCAGTGCAAGCCAATGAAGTCTTTGTTAGTGATATTACCTATGTTGAGAGTGCTGAAGGTGTGCATTATTTATCCTTGGTGACAGATGCTTATACCCGCCAGATTAAAGGTTATAAGTTATCGAATGATATGCGTGCAGAGAATGTTGTGCAGGCACTACATATGGCGATGCAGCATGTGACAGATCGGGCAGCCAGGATGATTCACCATTCAGACAGAGGCTCTCAGTATTGCTCTGAACTATATCAATCGGCATTACGCCATTATGGGGTATGTCCTTCTATGACAGATGGAGGAGACTGTTACCAGAACGCATTAGCAGAGCGGATTAATGGAATATTAAAGCAGGAGTTTTTAACTACACGATGTCAAACCATGAAGGAGTTAGATCACTTAATTGCGGAATCTATCATGATTTATAATTGCTATAGACCACATTTAAGTTTAAATATGAACACCCCGAATCAGACGTATGAGCAAACTAAAACCGAGCTAATTGCATAACTCGGTTTGAAGTGGAATACTGTCAATCTATTTCAGGACAAGACA
>NZ_JAMXYB010000082.1:0-1307 GCF_024129495.1 Acinetobacter sp. S4400-12
CAGAATTAGGTCGTCCTCATACCCAAGTTGTCACTTGAATTCTGTTCAAATGAGCAGAGTGTTGTCTTTTAAATCTTTGTGCAACAAAGCCGTTTACAAAAAGGAATAACTGACTCTGAAGGTTTTATGAAAATTAAAAGAACAGGCTCTTCCCAAAAAATTATTACAAGAGTGTTAATAAATGAGGTTGAAGAAGCCCAAGATGCAAAAAAGATATAGGATTAATTAAATGTCTATAAAATATTCTAGATTAGAATTTAAAGTTTACCCTCCTTTAAAATTAAAAGACTTAACTTATAAGTTTATGGTCAGTAACCCTCTTACTAAAAAAACTATATTTACATATGAAGGAGAATTTGATGATAAAGGTTTTACTAAGTGGTTTCATATATATTCTCCACAAAACACCTTAATATATCTAATTTTTTATCGAAATGAAGTTATTCAAAAAATAGCAGTAAAAGCTTATTCTCAGCCTAATAATTGGAGTTTTTTTGATTTTAAAACAACCGTAGAACAAACACAAAAAGAAAAGAAAAATATTAGAGAGATTTATCTTAATAATGCAGAAGTAGCATGGTATTTAATAAAGAAAAAGGAAAAATTAATTAATTGGTCTAAACGAATATTCAAGCAGCCTCTAATAAAATCTGACTGGGAAATTCTTAAAAAAAATAACCCTCATATATTAGATCTATCATCTACAAGTACACTTGAACCAGGCCAGATTATAGTTTTATCGAATACAACGACAGCTAATGAAATTTCTGACTATAAAAAATATGCTGAAGAAGCACAAGATAATTTAAATCAAATGAAAAAAGATAAAAATTTCGATGCGGAATTTTTCGCTCAAAATTATGAGTTTTTATATGATGCTCTACAATCTCAGGAAACAAAAATTACGAATCAAAATATCTTTAAGAATAATGAGCATCCTTTAGTATATAAAAATGAAAACATATCTAATAGTTCCCATATAGCATGGGGAGCTGCTATAAAAACAGGTATAGATGGAGCATTGAATTTTTCTGAGGGATCCATACAAAGAATACATAAAATCCATGGAGAACTGGCATTAAAAATGTCAGAAGAAAAAGCGAAAGGTTCCTCTTTAGCAAATCCAAAAAACTTTAAGGCATTTAGAAAAAGGTATGCTCATTTATATAATGAACTCGATAAGGAATTTGCTAAAAATTTTTTTAAATGGGATCAATAGACCTCTTGCGAAAGTCCTTATTGCGAGTTTATTCGGTTTACTAATGCAGCGATTAAATTAATGCGTAAGCCGAATCTTTTCCGTCTAT
>NZ_JAMXYB010000083.1:0-1253 GCF_024129495.1 Acinetobacter sp. S4400-12
ATCCGCAGATTATGCACGAATGCCAAGAAATCTGGAGTGCAAATATCAACCAAAAAGAAGATCATTTTTTGATTTATGAAAGAGATCTATTAGAAGAAGGTAATACAAGCTCCAATATCTTTGATAACCTCCTTAACGCATCATTTACTACACTTTCAGGCGAGTTTGCAGCGGGATGCTCTCCAAATCCATACAAACATAACGATTGTGGCATCGCATGGGGCCATAACAGCCAAGGTGAAGGACTTATTTGTAGACGCAAGCCAACTGTTGGAAAGCCTTCACAAAAGCTAATCCTGAGTATCCGTGAAACACCTAAGAAGTCCTCAGGTAAAGGAAATTCATACGCTAGCACCTCCTTTTCTTTTGGGTCTGTTTCTTTAAGCAAAGACATAGCATCTTCACCTAAATATTGGTGTAAAAATGCTATACCTTGTCTTATTTCTGGAGTGACTTTTTCCATCTTAACCAAGTCGACCTACTGGTTCATTTGAAGTATGAATTGATGCTGCAGATGAAGATGATCCTGTTAAGGCATTTAATGCTAGAGCATTGAGCGTTATTTGAGAGTTTCTTCCAGGTAATGTCCATGATTTATCAGGAACATTTATAATTTGCTCTTTGATAAATGCTCTTGGGACTCCAAAACTTTCCATAAGTTTATTTTCAAATGATTCTGAATTACCTAAGTCATTAAGTCCTATTAATACACTTTCTAAAGCTTGTGAATGCCACACAAAAAATGCTTCTCGATAAGATTCACCCTCACCATCTGGACGATTCCATTTTTCAGCAAAGTTTTCACCTGAATCTTTAGGATTCAATACAGCAAAGCCTTCATCAACTTGGGTTATAAACTGTGACATGTATGCAATGATTTTTACAATTGCCTCAATTGGCCTTAGAGCCTGAGCCTGTGATTCTTTATAAACTTTCTCATATGCTTTGGCAGCTAGAGTGGTTATCACTGCAGAAATCGGTCGATACTCAGGACTTTCTGAATTTAATGCCCACTGATCACGATGTCTTTTTAGTAATTTAATAGTTGCTCTTAATGGATTATGTTCAGCGTAGTCTTCATACAAAGGCAATGGATCTTGAGTTGCACTATCCATTAGAACTTTATTATCAGCCATTTTTCGAATAATTTGGATTTCAAGCTTAGGGCGTGTCCTCATTTGGCTTTACACCAAATAAACATGCAAGCAATGTAAATCATAGACTGATAATTTCGTGCAAGCTTATCAAATCGG
>NZ_JAMXYB010000084.1:0-1195 GCF_024129495.1 Acinetobacter sp. S4400-12
TGATTATGCAGTTACTTTAGCAACTACACCAGCACCTACTGTACGACCACCTTCACGGATCGCAAAACGCAGACCTGGGTCCATTGCGATTGGGTGGATCAGCTCTACTGACATCTCAACGTTGTCACCAGGCATAACCATTTCCACACCTTCTTTCAACTGGATCGCACCAGTTACGTCAGTTGTACGGAAATAGAACTGTGGACGGTAACCGTTCAGGAATGGAGTGTGACGACCACCTTCTTCTTTAGAAAGTACGTATACTTCCGCATCGAATTTAGTGTGTGGCTTGATTGAACCTGGTTTAGCCAATACTTGACCACGTTGTACGTCTTCACGCTTAGTACCACGAAGAAGAACACCACAGTTCTCGCCCGCACGACCTTCGTCTAGAAGCTTACGGAACATCTCAACACCAGTTACAGTTGTTTTAACGGTGTCTTTGATACCTACGATTTCAACTTCTTCACCAACGCGTACAACACCAGTCTCAACACGACCAGTTACTACTGTACCACGACCAGAAATAGAGAATACGTCTTCAATTGGCATCAAGAATGCTTGATCGATTGCACGTACTGGCTCTGGGATGTAAGTGTCAAGCGCTTCAACAAGTGCAACTACAGCATCTTCGCCATACTGGCCAGATTCGCCGTTCAGTGCAGCAAGAGCAGAACCACGGATTACTGGAGTGTCGTCACCCGGGAAGTCGTATGTAGAAAGAAGTTCACGAACTTCCATTTCTACCAGTTCGATCAGCTCTTCGTCATCAACGATGTCACATTTGTTCAGGAATACGATGATGTATGGAACACCAACCTGACGAGAAAGCAGGATGTGTTCACGAGTTTGTGGCATAGGGCCATCAGTCGCTGAACATACCAGGATCGCGCCATCCATCTGAGCCGCACCAGTAATCATGTTTTTAACATAGTCGGCGTGACCTGGGCAGTCGACGTGAGCGTAGTGACGAGTTGGAGAATCGTATTCTACGTGTGAAGTATTAATGGTAATACCACGTGCTTTTTCTTCTGGTGCAGAGTCAATTGCAGCGTAGTCACGAGCTTCACCACCGAATTTCTTCGCACATACAGTTGCAATCGCAGCTGTTAAAGTTGTTTTACCATGGTCAACGTGACCGATTGTGCCCACGTTAACGTGTGGCTTATTACGTTCAAACTTAGCCTTAGCCATG
>NZ_JAMXYB010000085.1:0-1186 GCF_024129495.1 Acinetobacter sp. S4400-12
GGTAATCCTCCCATAAATAACCGAAGTTAAAAGTAGAGGTTAAGCAGCCATTAGAGGTGGCTTTCCTTTGTTAGCTTGATGTGGTCTTTCATGGTTGTAATGCCACAACCAGTTTGTTGCATAATCTTGTACTTCATCCAAAGTATCAAATAAATGCTTGCTCAGCCAACTATAACGTATGGTCCGATTATAGCGTTCAATATACGCATTCTGCTGTGGCTTACCCGGTTGAATATATTCAATACGAATACCGTGCTCAGTAGCCCAGCGCACAAATTCGTGACTGATAAATTCGGGACCATTATCGCATCGGATCACTAACGGTTTTTCTCTCCACTCCAGCAATTGATTCAACGTACGAATAACCCTGATTGTGGGCAATGAAAACCCTGCTTCAATGGCTAGGCCTTCGCGGCGGTAATCATCAATCACATTCAATAATCGAAACTTGCGACCATCGGAAAGCTGATCATGCATAAAATCTAATGACCAAACCTGATTTTCTCGGATTGGTTCCTTCAATGGTTCAGGCGCATGCCGTTTTAGTCTTCTTCTCGGTTTAATACGCAGATTCAGTGCCAACTCACAGTAAATGCGGTAAACCCGCTTGTGATTCCAGCAGCAACTCTCAACATGCCGTAAATACGAGAAGCACAAACCAAAGCCCCAATCGGAATTTTCCTCAGTGAGTTCAATGAGCTGTTCAGCAATGAGTGCATTGTCATCGCTGAGTTTGGCTTGATAGCGGTAGCAGGTTTCACTAATGCCAAATGCTTTACAAGCCAAACGAATACTAATGGCATGCTGGGCAACTGCCTGTTGTGCCATCTTACGCCGGCAAGATGGCTTTACCACTTTTTTGCCATCGCTTCCTGGATGATTTCGGCCTTTAATCGCTCTTCCGCATACATCTTTTTAAGTCTGGTATTTTCGGCTTCTAGCTCTTTCAGTCGAGCCATTAATGATGTATCCATACCACCATATTTGGCACGCCATTTATAAAAGGTAGCATTACTCATGCCGTGTTCACGGCAAAGGGTCGCTACAGGTGTGCCAGATTCTGCCTGTTTCAAGATGGACATGATCTGACTGTCAGTAAATTTAGATGTTTTCATGCAGAATCTCCTGCTCGTATCTTAAGAGAAAATTCTACTTTTAGATCCTATTATTTTTAGGGGGGATTACC
>NZ_JAMXYB010000086.1:0-1180 GCF_024129495.1 Acinetobacter sp. S4400-12
GTGCGTGCCATTGAAAATGTAGAAATAAAAATAACTCAAAGGAGGATTTTAAGTATTTAAAACCAATTCTTCAAATGAGGACACGCTCTAGCCAAACTTTCTAACCACAGTGAATAATCACGAGGTGAACTGCATTTCCAACCAGTCTCTCTATCTGGGACCTCTAAATTTCCGTAACCAGCTGATTGACCATTACCTCGTGCATTTCGTGCTGGTGTAACATCTATGTGGAAGCCTGGATTTTCATCTGCATAAACAATTCTAATGCCTCTACGCAAAGGTTTGATGGGGGTACTAGTTCTAGTCCCTTCTTCGAAACGCCTTGTTAGTGCATCTAATACTTCTTTTGAATCTACATTCTGTGCGTTAGGAAGTAAGACAATAGCATCAGCATCAACATTGGCCAGATCCCCTTCTGCTTCAGGAGCTGGCTTGATTGTTGTCTTTAATCCAATCGAACCTTGCACAAAAATATGAGCATCTTTTAATATTTCATCTTCAGCTACATTTAAAATCGCTTGTAGATTACTATATCTATCTGTTATTAGATCGTATTGAGCAGGGGTTAATGAAATTTTTTGAACAATATTCATTAAAACCACTTCCCAACTATCTATTTGTGTTGGATGCTGCGCTTGTGCTACCAAATTCATAATTCACCCCTTTCTGTTTACTTCTTCTAAAATTAAATTAAATAACTCTGCTTGAAATATCGCATCCTGCAAAGCGTGATGATTATTAGTAAAATTCGGCTTTAATTTTTCAACTATTTTACTTGATTTAGTTTCTGACCAATCACCACCAAAACAGCCAAAATACATAGATTTAATATCTACTGAGGTATAGCCAAATGGATTATTTCCTAGATATTTATGGAAGTAATAGTTTATAAATGACCAATCAAATCCAACATTAAAACCAACAAATATAGGTATTTCGTTGGCTGTAACATTTTGATCAATCCACTTACAGCACTCAGCCATAGCCACATTTGCCAATAACCCTGTACTTAATAGAGTATCTAAGTTAAACCCTGTCACTGATAATGCTTCAGGGTCATACTTGTTTGAGATTGGCTTTAACTCACAGTGGCTTTGTTGCACAAAGATTTAAAAGACAACACTCTGCTCATTTGAACAGAATTCAAGTGACAACTTGGGTATGAGGACGACCTAATTCT
>NZ_JAMXYB010000087.1:0-1159 GCF_024129495.1 Acinetobacter sp. S4400-12
AAGAAATTTAAATCCTGTGCTTGACTCTTGCAGTTAAAAACAGGACATTTTAAATGGTTTATCGCATAGACATTTTAATTGGTGAATAACACAAAAAATTAGCCCCATACCCATATTGGATAGGAGCTATGTGGAAAAAAATATTGTGAATTTGATAAGAAAAACAGAACCCTCTAATTCTTCTTTTAGTTCTTTTTATAAGTAAGAATTAGAGAGCTAATTTTCTTCGCTGTGGCGTTTTATAGTTATTGTTCTGAGGCTGATTAAAGCATCTATTGATTAAATAATCACCACATTTTATTACAAACCCGACCACTGACTTATTGATTAGAGTGATTAATATCACACAATTAATTAAACTTAAAAATCACTATAATGAACTTATTTTTATTAATCATTTGAATAATCATTGGTTCTTTAAGATGGTTGGCATAACACTTATTATAAAATTACTAGTAATTTCTATAACTTATAGATTATTAATTCTGTGCTATCTATTATTTTTAGAAATAAATGTCCCTAACATGATCATGAAAGTACTACTCCCCCCTATTACTAAACTCATGAGTATTATTTCTATACTTAATATCTCTGTCCAATGACTATGGTTACTCCACGGAATATATACACCATGTCCAAATAAAAAATTTATAGCGCATAAGATAAGGAAGCTAATGAGAGTGGATATTATTAAGGTAACTATAAGATTTTTCCAAACTTTGCGTCCTACACACAATACGAATAATGTTAGGCATATCATTATAATTATTGAGATTACTAAAACAATATTCCAATATTCCATTTTTATTACTCATAATTTTTTTAATTAAACTTAATAAAATCTTATAGTTAATTTTTCCATATTTTTTTAATATAGAATTATTCTTATTGTTAAGCAATATCATTATGTTCCGTCATTATCACTATAATTCATAAAAAATGAGTTCTTTTCTAAATGATATCTTTAGGCTAGGTAAAAATAAAAAACCACACTTAAAAGTGTGGTCAATCTGGACAACGTCTCAGGTCTAAAAAGAAAAATATGGTTAATTTTCCTCTTCACAGTACTTAACCTGAGTTCGATATAAAAAAGAGTATAAAAAAAAGCCTTGTATTTGTAACATATTGGTTATCAAGACAAAATGTTATAAAACAAGGC
>NZ_JAMXYB010000088.1:0-1123 GCF_024129495.1 Acinetobacter sp. S4400-12
TGTATTAGTTCAGACTTGATCGTACATTCTTCTTGAAAAAGAGAAAGTTACCCGTTTTGATAAAGGTGTCGAAATCTTAATCAAACAAAGGTAACTTTCTTATGTTGCATACTAACAATCAAATCATTAAACACAAAGTAGGTCTGCTCAATTTAGCTGAAGAGCTTCAGAATGTATCCAGAGCATGCAAAGTGATGGGTGTTTCAAGAGATACATTTTATCGCTATCAAGAGTTAGTGAAGTCTGGTGATATTGACGCACTGATCAATAAATCCCGTCGAGTACCAAATTTAAAAAACCGTGTAGATGATGCTACTGAACAGGCTGTTATTGATTTCGCAATTCAATATCCCGCATATGGTCAGCACCGTACTAGTAATGAATTACGCAAGAAGGGTGTATTCGTTTCAGGGAGTGGGGTTCGCTCTATATGGCTTCGTCATGATTTAGAAAACTTTAAGAAGCGTTTAAAAGCACTTGAGGCTAAAGTGGCACAGGATGGTATTGAATTAAATGATCAGCAGATTGCGGCACTTGAACGTAAGCATGAGGATGACGTTGCTTGTGGTGAAATCGAAACAGCTCATCCAGGCTATTTAGGCGCGCAAGACACCTTTTATGTCGGGAATCTCAAAGGTGTTGGACGAATCTACCAACAAACATTCATCGACACTTATAGTAAGGTCGTTCATTGCAAGCTCTATACAACAAAAACACCGATTACAGCGGCTGATTTACTCAATGATCGTGTGTTGCCATTCTATCAATCTCAGGACTTACCAATGCTTCGCATCCTCACAGACAGAGGTACTGAGTATTGCGGTAAGGTAGAACAACATGACTATGAGTTGTATCTGGCAGTTAATGATATTGATCACACGAAGACAAAAGCAGCTTCGCCGCAAACAAATGGTATCTGTGAGCGTTTCCATAAGACGATTTTGCAGGAGTTCTATCAAATTACGTTTAGGAAGAAGCTTTATAGCTCATTGGAAGAATTACAAGTTGATCTAGACGATTGGCTGAAATTCTATAATACTGAACGGACTCATCAAGGAAAAATGTGCTGTGGTCGTACACCACTTGAAACTTTACTTGATGGAAAACGGATTTGGGCTGAGAA
>NZ_JAMXYB010000089.1:0-1105 GCF_024129495.1 Acinetobacter sp. S4400-12
TAACAGAAATTTCACCTCATGAAGTTTCTTGGGATGAACATCGTTCCGATGCTGAATCCGTTAAAATTCTCTATAACTACTCCGTTGAACTCTCAAAATATGCAGACCGAATTAACGGCTGTTCAGGTATTTTGAAATTTGGAGTTAATCCCGATCAGGGAAAATTGGTTCTCAAGCAAGCATTTTTTTGCCGTGTCCGTCATTGTCCTGTATGTCAGTGGCGCAGATCTCTACTCTGGAGGGCAGTTATGTTTCAGCAATTGCCAAATATTCAGGAACGCTTTCCTACCCATCGTTGGGTATTCCTAACTCTGACTGTGAAAAATCCGCCTGTTACCGAATTGCGTGACACTTTGAAGCACATGAATGATTCATGGAAGCGACTGATTGAAACTAAGCGATTTAAGTCAGGTGTAGCAGGTTTTTTAAGAACAACGGAAGTGACCAGGGGGAACGATGGAAAAATGATGGCACATCCGCATTTTCATGCCTTGCTGTTGGTTAAGCCTAGTTACTTCACGATTAATTATATAAAACAAGGCGATTGGGTCGAAATGTGGGCGAAAGCCTTGCGAGCTGACTACTTGCCATCGGTGAACGTGAAAGCCGTAAAAGCCACTTTAGACGAAAAAGGGCGAAAACAACTCGACAAGGCAATCTGTGAAACGCTCAAATACAGCGTAAAACCGTCTGATTTGGCTTTAGAGGGCGATAAGGGTGCTTGGCTGCATGAGATGACTAAACAAGTCCATAAGATGCGGTTTATCGCAACAGGAGGCGTTTTAAAGGGGATTCTCAAGCCTGAAGATGAAATTACTACCGAAGAAATGATTTCTTCCTCTGAGGAAGTACAGGACGTTGGAGAGGGTCGAGTAGCATTCCAATTCAAACCTGAATACCGCAAATACGTTTATGCGCCAAAATATAACGAGTATGCAGACTAATCTTTTCCCCGAAGGGCGCACTTTCCCAAACTAAAAGTTAGGAGTGCGTTCCCTCAAAATTTTTGAGGGCGCGATTAGACGTTTCTCACTTCGTGCAGAAACCGCGTAAGGGGTTCGACCCCTTAACCCCATAAACACCAAAAAAGAAAAATTAAAAATTT
>NZ_JAMXYB010000090.1:0-1040 GCF_024129495.1 Acinetobacter sp. S4400-12
GGCTTTGTTGCACAAACCTAGCCTATAAGGTTTATTCAGTCCTATAATTTCAAAATGAATAAACATACTGCTAAAACTTATCGTACAACCAACTGGTCTTCCTATAATCGCGCTCTCATTAATCGGGGCAACATTTCCATTTGGTTTGATCCAAACACTCAGTGGTATGCACAACCACAAGACAAGCAAGGTCGAAATCAAACTTACTCCGATAAGGCTATTCAATGCTGTTTAATGATCAAATCTTTATTTAGACTCTCTTTACGCATGGTCACAGGTTTTGTTCAAAGTCTGATTAAACTTTGTGGATTAAATTGGACCGCACCAGATTACAGTACGCTTTGTCGAAGACAAAAACATATTAATATTGCGATTAGCTATCAAAAAAGTAGTGATGGGCTACATCTACTCGTCGACTCAACTGGCTTAAAGTTTCTAGGTGAAGGTGAGTGGAAACGTAAGAAACATGGACCTGAATATCGTCGCCAATGGCGTAAGCTTCATATTGGCATCGATGCTGAAACCTTGCAAATACGTGCAGTACAGCTTACTACAAATAATGTGAGCGATTCGCAAGTACTCGGTGATTTACTTGCTCAAATTCCCTTAGATGAACGAATTGATTCGGTCTATACCGATGGTGCTTATGACACGAAGCACTGCAGACAAGTCATTCTAGATCGAGATGCACATGCGGTCATTCCGCCAAGAAAAAATGCAAAACCATGGAAAGATCAGAAATTGAGATCTTTAGAGCGGAATGAGTTACTGAAAACAGTTAAACGTTTAGGAAGAACGCTTTGGAAAAAATGGTCTGGTTATCATCGTCGAAGTTTAGTTGAAACCAAGATGCATTGCATCAAACTATTAGGTGATAAATTAACAGCAAGGAGTTTTTCTAGTCAGGTGAATGAGATTCATGCACGCATAGCCGTATTGAACAAATTTACAGAATTAGGTCGTCCTCATACCCAAGTTGTCACTTGAATTCTGTTCAAATGAGCAGAGTGTTGTCTTTTAAATCTTTGTGCAACAAAGCC
>NZ_JAMXYB010000091.1:0-1014 GCF_024129495.1 Acinetobacter sp. S4400-12
TTGCCATAATACCTGACTCGGACTTTTAAAGCCGAGTCTTTTTCTTGGACGATGATTCAAGCGTTGAGTAATTTCTGCAATATATGCATCCGTATAGTCATTCAAGTCACTGCCTTTTCTAATATATTGTCTGATCAATCCATTCGTATTTTCATTTGTTCCACGCTGCCAGGCGCTATAGGGATCAGCGAAATACCAGTCGACATCTAATTCCTGAGCAGCATACTCATGCAGGCTGAACTCTTTACCATTGTCCGCGGTAATTGTTTTTAGGTGTGCTTTGATCGGTTCCAATAATCTGATCGTAGCCTGGCAAACTTCCTCAGCCTTGCGCGTGCTGCACTTTTTCAGCCAAAGATAACCTGTCTTCCGATCTACAATTGAAACCAGGGATTGTTGGTGGTTCTTGCCAACTATCGTATCTATTTCCAAATCACCGAAGCGGGAGCGCTGCTCAATCTCAGCAGGTCGATCGTGAATGCTTTTGCGGTTTGTCAGTTGGCCACGAGTCTCGATAGAGCCATATTTTCTCTTCCTTTGATTTCTGAAACGTAAGTTGTGGAAGAGCACACCACCTCTGCTTTTATCCTGCTGTATAAACCTGTATATGGAATGCAGACTGACTGAAACATGAGAAGCAATCTGTTCGGGACTCCATTGGAGATCAAGATAAGCAATGACTTGTACCCAAGTATCATAAGGGATTCTTTTGGGATTAGGACAATGCCGTCTGCGAGCTAATTTATGGGCATGTTGAGCGAAATAACCATTCCTTGCCCGATTGCGTGCTATTTCTCTGGAAATAGTGGAAGGCGAACGATTTAGCCTCCAGGCGATATAACGCTTAGAAAAACCTTCACGTAACAATGTGGAAATCTGATATCTTTCTTCTTGAGTAAGATGAGTATAGTTCATGATGCAACTTTGACTTTGGTCGGTCGGAAGCAAAATGCTAGCTCATCTTGCTTCCTTCCAATAATTTAATCTCTGTTGCACTTCATTTGAGAATCCAAG
>NZ_JAMXYB010000092.1:0-983 GCF_024129495.1 Acinetobacter sp. S4400-12
AACCTGAGTTCGATATAAAAAAGAGTATAAAAAAAAGCCTTGTATTTGTAACATATTGGTTATCAAGACAAAATGTTATAAAACAAGGCTTTTCAATGGATCATATTACCGAATTATTTTGTATTTTGGATGATTTCTGCAAAAAATTTAATAAATCTTTAGAGAAAGCTTTAATTTCTGATCAAAAATCCAGGCTAAAAAAGTCAGCTTTAAGCTTGTCTGAAGCAATGACCATTGTCATTTTATTTCATCAATCCGGGTTTAGATTCTTCAAATATTTTTATTGCCAAATGATCGTTCCATTCTGGAAATCTGCTTTTCCTAAACTGCTTAGCTACAACCGATTTATTGAAATCATGCCCCGTTGTTTGCAGGCTCTGAGTAGTTTCTTCCATCAAGTAAAAGGAAAAGATACGGGAATCAGTATCATTGACTCCACTAAATTGGTAGTTTGCCATAATCTTCGGATTAAAAGGCATCGTGTATTTAAAGGTTTGGCAGGTCGTGGAAAAAGTAGTACGGGGTGGTTTTATGGTTTTAAATTACATTTGGTTATCAATAATTTAGGTGAAATAATTAACCTCAAACTGACATCAGGAAATGTTCATGATGTTGCTATATTAGATTCTTTAACTCAAGAATTAAAAGGGATCCTACTCGGAGACAAAGGCTATTTGAGCAAAGCAAAAGCCGAAGTTTTAGCAGCAAGAGGACTGAAAATATTGACCCCATCACGTCGGAATATGAAAAACAAACCTATCCAAACAGAAGAAGAAAAACAATTGCTTTGCAGAAGAGGATTAATAGAGACAGTGAATGATCAATTAAAAAATTTACATCAACTTGAACATTCACGTCATCGTTCGGTAAATAACTTCATGGTGAATATCATGGCTGCTGTAGTGGCTTATTGTTTGAATCCCAATAAGCCAACTTTCCAAAATATGTTAAAAGGCTAAGTGGATTTCATCGAACTCAGGTTA
>NZ_JAMXYB010000093.1:0-929 GCF_024129495.1 Acinetobacter sp. S4400-12
AGAAATTTAAATCCTGTGCTTGACTCTTGCAGTTAAAAACAGGACATTTTAAATGGTTTATCGCATAGACATTTTAATTGGTGAATAACAGCTTTTAAAAATATTTTTATTTATCAACAACTTAAAAACCAACCATTGAGCACAAAATGAACAAAAATTAGCTTCTGTAATAAATTGGTGAGTTTTTAAGCAACTTTGTAATATTTAGCCACTAAAATTGGTTAAAAAATACTCAATTTCCGCATTTTTGCCCAAGTAACAAGACTCTTGCATCCGAAATTATCCCCAATTTTTGTGGATAAAATTTAGGCTATTTTGTACGCCCTGGCGCACAGTAATTTAGGGACTTTGCGGATATTCACCTCAACCCATTTTTACTATGATGAAGTCATCAGGAACAGGAAGTTCCACACAATAATAAGAATACAGATACGCACAAGGACAGTAAGGTACGACAGGAGTTATACCGAGCAAACCAATACGAAAAACCTCGGCAGGATGCCGGGGTTTTTTTATTCCTTAAATTACCTATCAGATTGCGATGTATACATCTCATAACTTGATTGTTTATATGACTTGTATCATGTTATATAAAATAGGAAAAAATAACTTCACTATAAGGAAATCATGAGAAAAAAGATCATCTACCTAGCGGGAGCTATGACCATAGTTTTACTAGTAGCGGTGATTAAACATGAAAATAAAGTAAAGAGGGATGAGCAATTGAGATATTTAGATTCCATGGTATCTAAACAACCTTAATAAAATTGCGTTTATGTTTAGAAATATCAGCTCATATGAAAGCCATTATTTAACATAAAACCTCTTATGCGAAATAAAAATGTTAGAACCCATTTAAAGTGTCTATATTCTCACCAATAAAAATGTCTGGTTTATGATGGTTTAAACATCATGGACTGGATATGAAA
>NZ_JAMXYB010000094.1:0-884 GCF_024129495.1 Acinetobacter sp. S4400-12
CCCGCCGGGCAGTAGCGTTGAGCTGGCTCATCCCATTTCGGCAGGTTCACTTCTACCGGAATTGAAGCATCGGTCAGCTTTAAATGCGCAGGCTGGTTTTCTTCATGGACCGTGTTGGAGACAAATACCGAAGACAGACGGTCAAACGTCAGCTTGCCATCCGGTTTTGGATAGTTTGGCTTGAAGTTCACTGCATCAACAGTTTTCAGCGTCTTAAAGTCTGGCACCAGGTCATGTAAAGTGAATGGTACTTTAAACACGTTCTGGTCAATAAAGTTAAAGGCACCCCCCATCCATTGACCGAACTTGTGCATTGCCGGGCCAAAGTTACGCGCATTGTAGAGTTCTTCTTTCAGCCAGCTGTTGTTGAACTTCTCGGTATAGGCAGTCAGCTCTTTGATGAAGAAATCTTCACCTTCGCTTACACGGGCAATCGCCAGATCACCACCTTTTTCTACACCGGCCTGGATTGCTTCAAATACCGCTTCACCGCAAAGCATGCCAGATTTCATTGCCGTATGTGAGCCTTTGATCTTGGCAAAATTCAGGAAGCCTGCATCATCACCGATTAAAGAGCCACCCGGGAAAGTGAGTTTAGGCAGCGAGTTAAAACCACCCTTGGTCACAGCTCGTGCGCCATACGAAATCCGCTTGCCACCTTCCAGATACTGTTTGATTAAAGGATGGGTTTTCCAGCGCTGCATTTCCATAAATGGATACATGTGCGGATTGGTATAGGACAGATCCACGATCATGCCCAAAGTCACCTGATTGTTTTCAGCATGGTATAACCACCAGCCGCCTGAAGAACCGGTTTCATTTAAAGGCCAGCCGGCCCCGTGCATCACCAGACCTGGCTTATGTTTGGCCGGATCAATTTCCCA
>NZ_JAMXYB010000095.1:0-860 GCF_024129495.1 Acinetobacter sp. S4400-12
TAACCTGAATCCTGTTTAAGCCAACTATTCGATTACTCGAATGGTTGGCTTATTTCTGTGGCTCAATTGATATGCGCACAATGAAGCATAAATCCCTCCTAGAAATCCACAAACACTACGTACTCTACTCGTCACTAAATTGTACTGTCCTTTCAATAGGCTGAATAAAGTCTCTATTTTATTGCGCTGTTTTAAGTGATATTCATCAGATTCTTGTAGTTGAATAAACTTCATATTCTTTCGATGATAAGTAATTAAATCAATACCTTGATCTTTCAACCTACTTTTTAAATCTTGGCTGATATAACCACGATCCGCGTAAAGCTTTGCTTCTAAGCCTTCAACCAAATGCTCAACCATTTTTATGTCAGCCACATGTCCATTGGATAATGCTGAACAAACTATTTCTCCAAGTTGATTCATCACAACATGTAATTTACAGCCGTAGAACCAGCCCATTGAGCTTTTACCGCGAGAAGCAATTTTAGATAATGATTTATGGCGTTGAATCCGTTGGTTTTTACAAACAGGTAAAGTGGTTGAGTCAACCCATAAATATTGGCTCCGTTGACCTTTCATTAAGGCTACATGTAAAGCATGTAGTGCTAATTGATGCATATTAATCAGGTGAATCATGCGTTGATAACAAGGTAAGTTTTTAAATAAATGACTTTTATCCTGTTTCAGCCATGAAAAAAATGCTTTGAAATTATTGAAGTGAGAACACTTATACCAAATGGCGATAAAGATGATTTCAGAGATACTCAGTTGCGCTTTTCGGATTCTTAAGCAGTGATGGCTTTGCTTGAGGAATTTCCAGTAGGTTGCTTCAAATTTAAGAAAGAAATCATCAATTACAC
>NZ_JAMXYB010000096.1:0-804 GCF_024129495.1 Acinetobacter sp. S4400-12
TAGACCTCTTGCGAAAGTCCTTATTGCGAGTTTATTCGGTTTACTAATGCAGCGATTAAATTAATGCGTAAGCCGAATCTTTTCCGTCTATTTCGATAGCGCTCACTCAATATTCTAAATGTTTTCAATTGACTATTGATGTGTTCGATCACAACTCGTATTTTTCCAATCATGTTATTGTACTTTTTCTCAACATCAAATAAGGGGAAATTCTTCTGTTTCTTTATTGGCATCAATAATTTAAAGCCGTCTTGCTCTAATCCGTAGTATCCTAAATCGGTAATAACATATTCACAATGGTTAAATTTCTTAACCGTTTTTCTTGCCAGTTTAATGTCATGCTGACTGCCATTCGATATATCTAGCCCTATGATTTGTTTACTCTTCGGATGATAGATCACTTGGGCTTTTAGCGTATGTTTCTTCTTTTTACCACTGTAGAACTTACTCTGATTTTTTTTTCGGGCGTTCAATTGAACATTCTGTAGTATCAATAATGACCCAGTTAAAGTGTTCGTCTGCTGTGGTAATGCTTCGTTTTGGCAGGATAAAACGTCTTGATTTCATCAATGCATTTTCAACCTTTTTAATGGTTCGATTCACATTACTTTCAGCGATATGGTAATTTGCCGCCAATTCCAGTTGAGTACTGTAGTTTCGTAAGTAATTGAGAGTCAATAACAACTGATCCTCTATATCTAAAGTATGAGGACGACCTGATTTCTTTTTGAGTGATTCAGCTTTTTCTAAGACCTCAACCATTTCAGTAAAAACTTGTCGAGGTACGCCAACCAAGCGTTTGAA
>NZ_JAMXYB010000097.1:0-790 GCF_024129495.1 Acinetobacter sp. S4400-12
GTTGTACGATAAGTTTTAGCAGTATGTTTATTCATTTTGAAATTATAGGACTGAATAAACCTTATAGGCTAGGTTTGTGCAACAAAGCCACACATAATTTAAAAAATATTGACATCAATATCGAAAAAAACAAAATAACTGCAATTTATGGAAGATCAGGTGCAGGTAAAAGCTCTTTAGCTTTTTCTACTCTTTATAGCTTATGTAAAGATGAGTTTGATTCACTTGAAAATGGATTTACTGAACAAGGAGATTATATATTAGAATCATATTCTGGAATAATACCATCTATATCAATTAATCAAAATAATTTTAATGTTAACCCTAAGTCAACAATTTATAGTTATCTCAGATTTCCAAACTTATTAAGCAATAATGATAAAAATTTAATTCCCGAATATCACTATTTAAAAATAAATTCTCCCTATAATATTTGCAAACAATGTAATGGTTTGGGCTATGAAATAGAAATAGAGAAAAATAAACTTATAGATGATGAACTGACTATACCTGAAAAACCTTTTTTATGCTGGAAAACTGGATCTCTTTCAAATTATTATAACAGCTTATTATTAAATTTTTGTAAAGAAAAAGGAATTCCCCTTGATGTACCATTCAAATTTTTAACTGAAAACCATAAAAATTTACTTTTATATGGAAAAAGTGATTATAAGGTTAAATTTAGTTTTAAACACAATGGGCTTTGTTGCACAAACCTAGCCTATAAGGTTTATTCAGTCCTATAATTTCAAAATGAATAAACATACTGCTAAAACTTATCGTACAACCA
>NZ_JAMXYB010000098.1:0-752 GCF_024129495.1 Acinetobacter sp. S4400-12
ATAGACGGAAAAGATTCGGCTTACGCATTAATTTAATCGCTGCATTAGTAAACCGAATAAACTCGCAATAAGGACTTTCGCAAGAGGTCTAATAAAAAAGAATTCTCATTCTGATAGTAATTGAAATAAAAAGCCGACTTTCATCGGCTTTTTATTTTTTACCTTTCCAAAACCTCTTCCAGCAACTCCTCACTCGGTGCAAAGTAATACGCACCATCCATTGGAGTCACAAAATGTAGCAAGCGGTCATGGATTCCATCGCCAGACGTACCGAACATGCGCTCTAACATGTATCAGTAATAGATCTCTTCCATAAATCAAAAAACGATCTACTTTTTTTGCTGCTTATTTGTACCGAAAAACCTTCAATATTCCTGCATAATCTGCGGATAAAATACATCGATTTAAAGAAGCTTTCTGAAACACAGTTCAAGCGATACACCGGCATCTCATGGTCAACCTTTGATTTAATGGTTGAGCAATTGAAAATGCATGTTCCTGCCAAAGGCAGACCGCCCAAGTTAAGCCTGGAAGACCAGGTTCTGCTCTGTCTAAGCTATTGGCGGGAATACCGAACCTTATTTCACGTTGCGACGAGTTACGGGGTTTCAGAGCCCACAGCCTCAAGAATTGTCCGTCATGTTGAAGACTGCCTGATTCGGTCCAATTTATTTAATTTACCCAAGCATTTGCCTGAAGGCGAAGGCATTGACTGGAATGTGGTGATTGTAGATGCCACAGAAATTCCAATC
>NZ_JAMXYB010000099.1:0-717 GCF_024129495.1 Acinetobacter sp. S4400-12
TTATAACATGCGGGTTACGATTGACTAAAATTAGATCAATAGAGTGTTTTTATATTTACTGGAGACGTTAATGGCAAGTTTATATTCTATGGATCATATTTCTTATGATCCTATTAATGGTTATTTTTACAAAGGTAAAAAGATTTCTGATGAAAAAGCTAAATACTTAAAACATAAAATTATTTTAGCTGAATTAGGTTTTAAGCTAGAGGAAGATTCTGGGCTATCAATTCCTGAAAAAGATTTAATGGCTTCTTTGTTTACAGAGGTTTTAATTTATAACGACCTAAGAGATCAGAGAGCAATTGTTTATAAGAGATTTAAACGTGTAGTTGAATATTTGTTTAATAATTATGATATTAAGCCTAAAGGCTGATTTCAATGATTAGAAATAGACATATATACAAAACAGTCAGCTATGACAGGAAAAAAGGCGTTTTAACCAGAGATGATTACGAGTACATTCGCGATCTACTGGAGACAGTTCTAGAGCAACTGCAAAATTCAGAATTGGATAATGATGAAGAAATTACAAAGTTAAAATTATTGTTTATCAGGTTAGATCATCATATAGCGCGTCGGATTTCGGCATAACGTATATTATGTTACTTAGGATACTCGACATCGTGAATAACAATTCCTAAGATTCACGATGTCGAGCTGTGGCAACAACTGAGGTTGTGTAGGCCACAGTCTTAGATATACCATTTAACATAA
>NZ_JAMXYB010000100.1:0-685 GCF_024129495.1 Acinetobacter sp. S4400-12
CCATCAAAAGAGACAAGGCGATGACCTTGTTTTTTTTCGCCTGAAATTTCTAAATCTTAGAAGTATAAAAAAGCCCATAACAATGGGCTGATGATATTTTCCCCACTTTAAACTCCGTCAGCTCTAAATCTGTATTAGATACTACCTAGCCATTCAGTGTTTATTTTTTTCATAAAATGAAGTGAATTTGTTCAAAAATAAGGGCTGTAAAATAAAATCCGGGTTAATTGATTAATTTTTGATATAACAGTACTTATTTTTCTAGATGAGTGCTTGTCAATACGAGTCGATCTCTATAATATACACAGCCACGGGGATATGGCGGAATTGGTAGACGCACTGTGTTCAGGTCGCAGCGCCTTCTAGGTGTGAGAGTTCGAGTCTCTCTATCCCCACCATATATACAAGAAGCAAGGTGAATACCTTGTTTTTTTTTGCCTGGAATTTAGCAGGATGCTTTGTATTTTCTTGGCTTCTCAATTTTGTCTGAGATTTTGAATAGAAATGTCGTGAATTACTGCGTTAAGAAACCATTAAAAATAATAGGATAAAAAGCATAGCAACCCGTAAGTAGGGCATTGGTATCGTTTTTATATTAACCTGAGTTCGATGAAATCCACTTAGCCTTTTAACATATTTTGGAAAGTTGGCTTATTGGGATTCAAACAATAAGCCACTACAGCAG
>NZ_JAMXYB010000101.1:0-661 GCF_024129495.1 Acinetobacter sp. S4400-12
GGTTGTACGATAAGTTTTAGCAGTATGTTTATTCATTTTGAAATTATAGGACTGAATAAACCTTATAGGCTAGGTTTGTGCAACAAAGCCATTTTAACAAGTCTACTTTCACCCTTTCCAGAATCTCTAATATAATTTAAGATTAATAATATTTTATCATTTGAAAAATTAGGAAAATCTTTAATATGTTTATTATAGATTTCAATTTTATCCTTTGAACAGAAATCAATACTTTCACCCTCGAAATGACATTTTGATACATTACTTGAATTTATTAATATATTTTCTTTTGAATGTATACAACTTGAAAATAATAGAATAAACAATAATAGAATTATCTTAAACTTCATATTTAAAACCCATTTATTCAAATGATAAGCATATATTTTCTCAAATATAGTTTTAACCTTTTCAGTAGAATGTTTGTTTGCTTTATTTGTTTTAGACTCATGTAACTTGAGGAAAACCACCTTGTACCTATTATAACCTGAGTTCGATGAAATCCACTTAGCCTTTTAACATATTTTGGAAGGTTAGCTTATTGGGGTTCAAACAATAAGCCACTACAGCAGACCTCTTTCATAAGTCATTTTTTACTCAGCTAGAAGTTATAAATTCCAGCAATTAAATTGAATCTTAATCCCAGTCTTTTGCCTCGATT
>NZ_JAMXYB010000102.1:0-661 GCF_024129495.1 Acinetobacter sp. S4400-12
GCTCAGCAAGAATTTTGAAGGTTTTTAAGCGACCAAATACATGCTCAATTGCTATTCTTCTTTTGTTGATTTCCTGATTATAGATTTTTAGTTCAGTATCCAGTTTACAGCGCTTCTTTGCTTTTAGAGGCAATAGGCTATTTGGATACACTGTATAAATTCCCTGATAGCCCTTATCTGCAAGGATAAAGGCACCTACAGGAATCTGATTCAAGTTGCATTTAAAGAGTTCAAAATCATGTATTGAACCGCGATCAGCGCATAAACTCAGGATTTTTCCTGAGTTTTATAATGAATGATGACCTGTACTTTGAAGGTGTGCTTCTTTTTCTTGCCGCTATAGCTTTTCTTCTGTTTTTTTAGGCCTTTGGATTGGAATTTCTGTGGCATCTACGATCACCACATTCCAGTCAATGCCTTCGCCTTCAGGCAAATTCTTCGGTAGATTAAACAGATTAGACTTAATGAAACAATCCTCTACATGGCGTACGATTCTTGAAGCAGTGGGCTCTGACACGCCATAATTTGTTGCGACATGGAACAAGGTTCGGTATTCACGCCAATAACTTCAGCACAGGAGGATCTGATCCTCTAAGCTCAATTTAGGTGGTCTGCCTTTGGCAGGAACATGCATCTTCAATTGCTCAACCATTAAATCAAA
>NZ_JAMXYB010000103.1:0-649 GCF_024129495.1 Acinetobacter sp. S4400-12
AAAAAATAGGTAGTTCCTGATAAACAAATTTTATTATCGTTCTTACTATATTTTATAATAGCAGGATCATCATTAATCGCTCTCAATTTACTATCAACAAAATTACCCACCATCTGAGGTAGAGGAGTTATTCTTTTTACTTTAGGATCTAATATAACTATAATTTTAACAAATCTACTGTCACCCTTTCCCGAATCTCTAATATGATTCAAAATTAATAATATTTTATCATTTGAAAAATTAGGAAAATCTTTAATATGTTTATTATAAATTTCAATTTTATCCTTTGAACAAAAATCAATATTTTCACCTTCAAAATGACATCTTGATATATTACTTGAATCTATTAATATATTTTCTTTTGAATATATATAACTTGAAAATAATAGACTAAATAATAATAGAATTATCTTAAACTTCATATTTAAAACCTATTTATTCAAATGATAAGTATATATTTTTTCAAATATAACTTTAACTTTTTCAGTAGAATGTTTGTTTGCCTTATTTGTTTTAGACTCATGGTAACCAACATTACCATCAGAAATTACTCCATATTTAACCTGAATCCTGTTTAAGCCAACTATTCGATTACTCGAATGGTTGGCTTATTTCTGTGGCTCAATTGATATGCGCACAATGAAGCATA
>NZ_JAMXYB010000104.1:0-582 GCF_024129495.1 Acinetobacter sp. S4400-12
ATAGCGATTCGGATTCAGACAGCGATTCGGACTCGGATTCAGACTCTGACAGCGATTCGGATTCAGACAGCGATTCAGACTCTGACAGCGACTCGGATTCAGACAGCGATAGCGACTCTGACAGCGATTCGGACTCTGACAGCGACTCGGATTCAGACAGCGATTCAGACTCGGATTCAGACTCTGACTCGGATAGCGACTCGGATTCAGACTCGGATTCAGACTCTGACAGCGATTCGGATTCAGACAGCGATTCAGACTCGGATAGCGACTCTGACAGCGACTCAGATTCAGACAGCGATTCAGACTCGGATTCAGACTCTGACAGCGATTCGGATTCAGACAGCGATTCGGATTCAGACAGCGATTCAGACTCGGATAGCGATTCAGACTCGGATAGCGATTCGGATTCAGACAGCGATTCGGACTCGGATTCAGACAGCGATAGCGACTCAGATTCAGACAGCGACTCGGATAGCGATTCAGACTCGGATAGCGATTCGGACTCTGACAGCGACTCGGATTCAGACAGCGATTCAGACTCGGATTCAGACTCTGACTCGGATAGCGACTCGGATTCAG
>NZ_JAMXYB010000105.1:0-524 GCF_024129495.1 Acinetobacter sp. S4400-12
CGCTGGAGAGAGATGAATGTTCCGGGAGAGCAGGAATACAAGACCCGTGGCGTGGCGTACTGTCCGCACTGTGATGGCCCCCTGTTTAAAGGCAAACGTGTTGCCGTGATTGGTGGCGGCAACTCGGGTGTGGAAGCAGCGATTGATCTGGCAGGTCTGGTTGAGCATGTCACCCTGATTGAGTTCGATACCAAACTGCGTGCTGACCAGGTTTTGCAGGACAAGCTGAACAGTCTGGCAAATACCAGCGTCATCAAGAATGCGCTGTCTACTGAAGTGCTGGGAGACGGCTCACAGGTTACCGGCCTGAAATACAAGGACCGTGCTACAGATGAAGAGCATGTCGTTGAACTGGCGGGCATCTTCGTACAGATTGGTTTGCTGCCAAATACCGACTTTCTGAAAGGCAGCAAAGTCGAGCTAAGCAACCGCGGTGAGATTGTGATCAATGAGCGCAATGAAACCAGCATGAAAGGTGTGTTTGCTGCGGGTGACTGTACTACAGTTCCCTACAAGCAGATTAT
>NZ_JAMXYB010000106.1:0-516 GCF_024129495.1 Acinetobacter sp. S4400-12
GTAAATTGAGAGCGATTAATGATGATCCTGCTATTATAAAATATAGTAAGAACGATAATAAAATTTGTTTATCAGGAACTACCTATTTTTTTAAAAATAATAATATTAATATTGAAGATGAGTGCTATAGTTTTGAAAAAGGAAAATTTAATAAAATAGAGAAGTCTGTATTAAGTGGTATTGAAGAATTTTCTAAGCTACCCTATTCCTCCGATATTCATTTTAAATGTATAAATAATATTAAATTAAATCAGTGTAATAGGTTAAATTTAATACCCTCTAAGACAATATTAACTAAGTATAATTTTGTTAATGCTCAAGATGGAGAGAGTGTATTATTGAAAGGAAAAAAAGATTTCTTTTTAATAGTATCTCCATTTTTTGATGAAGATGGGGCTAATTTAAGGATTATGAAAGTTAAAAATTTTAATTTAATTTCAGAAAAATATATTTATGCAGGAAAAAGTGTAGAGATTGATGATAATTTAAATATAAAATATTTTGAAGGAAATAATA
>NZ_JAMXYB010000107.1:0-477 GCF_024129495.1 Acinetobacter sp. S4400-12
GCAATGCAGCAGCCAAAGATGCAGAAAAACTGAATGCCAAACAAGCCTTTGATGTACTGGTGATTGGTGGAGGACCTGCGGGGAATACCGCCGCAATTTATGCTGCCCGTAAAGGCATTCGTACCGGGATCGTGGCTGAACGCATGGGCGGTCAGGTCATGGATACCATGGACATTGAAAACTTTACCTCTGTCCAGAAAACCCAAGGTCCCAAGTTTGCAGCAGAAATGGAAGCCCATGTACGTGAATACGATGTGGACATCATGAACCTGCAGCGTGTCTCTGCGATTAAAGGTGCCGATGAAACCTCTAGTGGTCTGGTAGAAGTCACCCTTGAAAATGGTGCAAAACTTGCCTCAAAAACTGTGGTGCTATCCACAGGGGCACGCTGGAGAGAGATGAATGTTCCGGGAGAGCAGGAATACAAGACCCGTGGCGTGGCGTACTGTCCGCACTGTGATGGCCCCCTGTTTAAAG
>NZ_JAMXYB010000108.1:0-477 GCF_024129495.1 Acinetobacter sp. S4400-12
CTTTAAACAGGGGGCCATCACAGTGCGGACAGTACGCCACGCCACGGGTCTTGTATTCCTGCTCTCCCGGAACATTCATCTCTCTCCAGCGCGCACCTGTGGATAGCACCACAGTTTTTGAGGCAAGTTTTGCACCATTTTCAAGGGTGACTTCTACCAGACCACTGGAGGTTTCATCGGCACCTTTAATCGCCGAGACACGCTGCAGGTTCATGATGTCCACATCGTATTCACGTACATGGGCTTCCATTTCTGCCGCAAACTTCGGACCTTGAGTTTTCTGGACAGAGGTAAAGTTTTCAATGTCCATGGTATCCATGACCTGACCGCCCATGCGCTCAGCCACGATCCCGGTACGAATGCCTTTACGGGCAGCATAAATCGCAGCGGTATTCCCCGCAGGTCCTCCACCAATCACCAGTACATCAAAGGCTTGTTTGGCATTCAGTTTTTCTGCATCTTTGGCTGCTGCATTGC
>NZ_JAMXYB010000109.1:0-430 GCF_024129495.1 Acinetobacter sp. S4400-12
TCAGCCCATTGTTATGGGCTTTTTTATACTTCTAAGATTTAGAAATTTCAGGCGAAAAAAAACAAGGTCATCGCCTTGTCTCTTTTGATGGTGGGGACGGAGAGACTCGAACTCTCACACCTCGCGGCGCTGGAACCTAAATCCAGTGCGTCTACCAATTTCGCCACGTCCCCATCAGGGTACCAACCCAAGGTTGGATTTTATAAACTTTGGCAGAGGATCAAGGATTCGAACCTTGACGAACGGTTTTGGAGACCGTCATGCTACCATTACACCAATCCTCTACTTCCACCCAGTATCTAGTGACCTAAATACTGTTGGTGGGGACGGAGAGACTCGAACTCTCACACCTCGCGGCGCTGGAACCTAAATCCAGTGCGTCTACCAATTTCGCCACGTCCCCAATGGCTGTGTATACTATAGGGATCAC
>NZ_JAMXYB010000110.1:0-420 GCF_024129495.1 Acinetobacter sp. S4400-12
ACCAGCCGCCTGAAGAACCGGTTTCATTTAAAGGCCAGCCGGCCCCGTGCATCACCAGACCTGGCTTATGTTTGGCCGGATCAATTTCCCAGAGTTCTTTAATCCCGATCCCGTAGTGCTGTGGATCAGCATCTTTATCCAGATTGAATTTTTGAATCAGGCGTTTACCTAAATGGCCACGGCAGCCTTCAGCAAAGATGGTGTATTTGGCATGCAGCTCATAGCCCGGGGTGAAGTTATGCGTCGGTTCGCCATCTTTGCCAATGCCCATATCACCGGTTTGAATACCTTTCACCGTACCATCTTCATGGTAGAGAATTTCAGCAGCTGCAAAGCCCGGGAAAATGGAGACTTCCAGCTCTTCGGCTTTCTGGCCTAACCAGCGCACCACGTTGCCGAGGGAAATGACATAGTTGCCAT
>NZ_JAMXYB010000111.1:0-419 GCF_024129495.1 Acinetobacter sp. S4400-12
CGGAAAAGATTCGGCTTACGCATTAATTTAATCGCTGCATTAGTAAACCGAATAAACTCGCAATAAGGACTTTCGCAAGAGGTCTAATAAATATCTTCTACTGACATTTTTTATCTAATTTTTGTTTGGTTGCAAACTCATAATATACTTTTGGTACATAAAATCTATAGGTTGAAATTTTTCGTGAGATAATAGACTTCTATCATAAGTCATTTTTTACTCAGTTCCAAATTATAGATTCCAGCAATTAAATTGAATCTTAATCCCAGTCTTTTGCCTCGATTGCGATATCGCTCAGCAAGAATTTTGAAGGTTTTCAAACTGCCAGATACATGCTCAATCCCAATTCTTCTTTTATTGATTTGCTGATTATAGATTTTTAGTTCAGGATCCAGTTTACAGCGCTTCTTTGCTTTTAA
>NZ_JAMXYB010000112.1:0-402 GCF_024129495.1 Acinetobacter sp. S4400-12
TATAGAGAATTTTAACGGATTCAGCATCGGAACGATGTTCATCCCAAGAAACTTCATGAGGTGAAATTTCTGTTAAAAAATTGATTCCAAGGTCGGAATCATGGCAAGATTGAGTCATAAAGAGCTCGTTAGATTGTGGATGTCAGATACCCATCAATTTACGAGCTTTTTTTCTATCTGTCAAACAGCCATCAAAGCCATACCACACAAGGCATAGAGTCACATTTTTAATATCGAAGTTATCCCTTAATAATAAATACAAGGAAAAACACCCTCAAAAATCCCCATTTTTACCCCCTTTTCAGATGCCTTTTTTTTGATTTTTCACCCCTAGCAAATTCGTGATGATTTTTCAGTAATGCACGCTTACGCGTTTCTCATTCGAGAAACAAAAATCGGGTC
>NZ_JAMXYB010000113.1:0-401 GCF_024129495.1 Acinetobacter sp. S4400-12
CTGTCCCAGGTAGCCGCAAAGGGCCGAGATTTATGTACGCCAGAGCGTACAAAATAGCCTAAATTTTATCCACAAAAAATGTGGATAATTTGGGACATTGAGGCATTGATAAAATTTGAAAAATCGCAAAATTGACTATTTTTTAAACAATTTTATTGGCAAGAAGTATCAAAACTGCGCATAAAAAAGCCGACTTGTTTCCAAGTCGGTTTTTTGTTGTTTTTCAGGGGGATGAAAATTTTTTAACTATATGAAAAGCAAGGATATTTTAAAAAGCATTTCGTATAACCTCTATTATGTTAAATGGAGGGTAAGCGTCCGCTGAACACACCTTCTGAATTCATCCTATAAGCCTTAATTTAGTTCCCACCTAAAAACAAGTGGGGACTTAATCCATGAAC
>NZ_JAMXYB010000114.1:0-379 GCF_024129495.1 Acinetobacter sp. S4400-12
TTATCATTAATCGACATTTTTACCCACCAAAGTATTGAAACTTTCGATTTATCGTAATATTATTCAGTAATACAGTGATTCACTGATGCTCTATCAACATTTTAAGGACTTGCCATGAGTAATGTCGAAAGCAGAACAAAAGCAATCATCACACATACCACCCCGAACCGTCATCAGTTCCTGAGGGTCTGCGCGGCTGAAGCAGGAATGACGATTTCTAGCTTCACGGAACAAATCATTTCTGAAGCTCTATCGAAAGTTGAGAAATCAGACAATCCATTTTCTGAAGCCAAAAATAAACAATAAGCCCCTGAAAAGCTTATTAGTTTACTTAATTCAAGCTAAGAGTAAACAGAATGACAACACTTCAAGAACTTTG
>NZ_JAMXYB010000115.1:0-366 GCF_024129495.1 Acinetobacter sp. S4400-12
TTTTTTTGATTTTTCACCCCTAGCAAATTCGTGATGATTTTTCAGTAATGCACGCTTACGCGTTTCTCATTCGAGAAACAAAAATCGGGTCGTCGCTTTGCTCGGTTTTTCCCGCTTAGGATTTTTATGGGAGCTTGTAATCAGGGAGGGAAGGTTTTGGAATTTTTATGGTGGGGTCGTCACTCGTAGACACTCGTTCGGCTTTTCCCGAAATAACATGAAGGGCGCACTTTACCATTGGAGAAATCCAATGGGTGCGAAACACCGAAAAGGGAAAATTTTTAATTTTTCTTTTTTGGTGTTTATGGGGTTAAGGGGTCGAACCCCTTACGCGGTTTCTGCACGAAGTGAGAAACGTCTAATCGC
>NZ_JAMXYB010000116.1:0-353 GCF_024129495.1 Acinetobacter sp. S4400-12
AGGTTCGGTATTCCCGCCAATAGCTTAGACAGAGCAGAACCTGGTCTTCCAGGCTTAACTTGGGCGGTCTGCCTTTGGCAGGAACATGCATCTTCAACTGCTCAACCATTAAATCAAAGGTTGACCATGAGATGCCGGTGTATCGCTTGAACTGTGTTTCAGAAAGCTTCTTTGAATCGATGTATTTCATCCGCAGATTATGCACGAATGCCAAGAAATCTGGAGTGCAAATATTAACCAAAAAGAAGATCGTTTTTTGATTCTTGGATTCTCAAATGAAGTGCAACAGAGATTAAATTATTGGAAGGAAGCAAGATGAGCTAGCATTTTGCTTCCGACCGACCAAAGTCAAA
>NZ_JAMXYB010000117.1:0-349 GCF_024129495.1 Acinetobacter sp. S4400-12
CGCTTCTTTGCTTTTAATGGCAACAAGCTATTTGGATACACTGTATAAATTCCCTGATAACCCTTATCTGCAAGGATAAATGCACCTGCAGGAATCTGATTCGAGTTACGTTTGAAGAGTTCGAAATCATGTACGGCACCACGACTCGTACATAAACTCAGGATTTTTTGAGTTTGATAATGAATGATGGCCTGTACTTTGAAGGTGTGGGTCTTTTTCTTGCCGCTATAGCTTTTCTTCTGTTTTTTTAGGCCTTTGGATTGGAATTTCTGTGGCATCTACAATCACCACATTCCAGTCAATGCCTTCGCCTTCAGGCAAATGCTTGGGTAAATTAAATAAATTGGAC
>NZ_JAMXYB010000118.1:0-341 GCF_024129495.1 Acinetobacter sp. S4400-12
AGCCTTGTTTTATAACATTTTGTCTTGATAACCAATATGTTACAAATACAAGGCTTTTTTTTATACTCTTTTTTATATCGAACTCAGGTTATATTAATGAGATCAGTAAGGTTGAAACAAGAATAAAGGCCAGACGTTTAGAGTGGCTTTTAAATTCCTCAAATTTTATCGAATGTGAAAAATAAAGTTAACTGCTTAATTTATAGCAGGTTAGATTACCTTTTACTGCAAAAACACTTGTCAACAGTGTGTGATCCCTATAGTATACACAGCCATTGGGGACGTGGCGAAATTGGTAGACGCACTGGATTTAGGTTCCAGCGCCGCGAGGTGTGAGAGTT
>NZ_JAMXYB010000119.1:0-329 GCF_024129495.1 Acinetobacter sp. S4400-12
CAGTCTGACTTCGATGTCTTTGTCTCTTTAAGCTGCCATAACTGTCCGGATGTGGTGCAGGCACTCAACCTGATTGCCATCTATAACCCGGGTACCACTGCCACCATGATTGATGGAGCCTTCTTCCAGGATGAAGTGGAAGAGCGCAAAATTATGGCAGTGCCGATGGTCTTCCAGGACAACAATCATATCGGTCAGGGTCGTATGACGCTGGAAGAAATCATTGCCAAACTGGATAGCAATGCAGCAGCCAAAGATGCAGAAAAACTGAATGCCAAACAAGCCTTTGATGTACTGGTGATTGGTGGAGGACCTGCGGGGAATACCGC
>NZ_JAMXYB010000120.1:0-329 GCF_024129495.1 Acinetobacter sp. S4400-12
GTAGAAATATCATGGAAGCGATCTTATGGAAACTGCGTACAGGCGCCACATGGCGGGATATTCCCCAAGAATTTTGTCCTTGGCAAACTGCTTACAATCGCTTTAATCGTTGGGCAAGCAAGGGATTGTGGGATAAATTTTTTTTAGATTACGAGGCGTCCTGGATCAAGAATGGGTATTCATTGACGGAAGCTACATACGCGTGCATCAACATGCAAGTGGAGCTCGGCATGGTTTCAAAAGAGCAATTGGACAATCACGTGGTGGACGAACAACAAAAATACATCTTGCAACCGACGCGAATGGATTACCGATTGATTTTAAAATCA
>NZ_JAMXYB010000121.1:0-306 GCF_024129495.1 Acinetobacter sp. S4400-12
GATTGGAATTTCTGTGGCATCTACAATCACCACATTCCAGTCAATGCCTTCGCCTTCAGGCAAATGCTTGGGTAAATTAAATAAATTGGACTTGATTAAGCAGTCCTCTACATGACGTACGATTCTTGAAGCAGTGGGCTCTGACACGCCATAACTCGTCGCAACGTGAAATAAGGTTCGGTATTCCCGCCAATAACTTAAGCACAGGAGGATCTGATCCTCTAAGCTCAATTTAGGTGGTCTGCCTTTGGCAGGAACATGCATCTTCAATTGCTCAACCATTAAATCAAAGGTTGACCATGAGAT
>NZ_JAMXYB010000122.1:0-263 GCF_024129495.1 Acinetobacter sp. S4400-12
ATGAGTATGAACAAATTATTTCAACTCAAATATATGCTGTTAATGATTTTTCTAGCCTTCGTCAGGTCTAGAAACTGTGATAAATCACAGAAGTTAATAAATAATCATTTATTTACTAAATTCTGTAATCAAGCCTCATTATTTTTTAAAGCAGTGCTTAAAAAATAATTCGTGGTGGAGACTAGGAGAGTCGAACTCCTGACCTCCTGCGTGCAAAGCAGGCGCTCTACCAACTAAGCTAAGTCCCCAGCTTATCATTTAGA
>NZ_JAMXYB010000123.1:0-262 GCF_024129495.1 Acinetobacter sp. S4400-12
CAGAATTAGGTCGTCCTCATACCCAAGTTGTCACTTGAATTCTGTTCAAATGAGCAGAGTGTTGTCTTTTAAATCTTTGTGCAACAAAGCCTGTTAAAATTATAGTTATATTAGATCCTAAAGGAAAAAGAATAACTCCTCTACCTCAGATAGTGGGTAATTTTGTTGATGGTAAATTGAGAGCGATTAATGATGATCCTGCTATTATAAAATATAGTAAGAACGATAATAAAATTTGTTTATCAGGAACTACCTATTTTTT
>NZ_JAMXYB010000124.1:0-246 GCF_024129495.1 Acinetobacter sp. S4400-12
CGAATCGCTGTCTGAATCCGAATCGCTATCCGAGTCTGAGTCGCTATCCGAGTCTGAATCGCTGTCTGAATCCGAATCGCTGTCAGAGTCTGAATCGCTGTCTGAATCCGAATCGCTATCCGAGTCTGAATCGCTGTCTGAATCCGAATCGCTGTCAGAGTCTGAATCGCTGTCTGAATCCGAATCGCTGTCAGAGTCTGAATCCGAGTCCGAATCGCTGTCTGAATCCGAATCGCTATCCGAGTC
>NZ_JAMXYB010000125.1:0-229 GCF_024129495.1 Acinetobacter sp. S4400-12
GGACTAGAGTTGTGGGTTTTGTGTGGTAACTCAACTGATGGCTCTAGTCCTTCTGTTTTTCAAGTCCATTTCTTATCCGCGATTCGGGTTAGATAAGTTTTTGATGCATTTAACATAATGGTGGTTATACGAAACGTATTTGTTAGAACCCATTTAAAGTGTCTATATTCTCACCAATAAAAATGTCTGGTTTATGATGGTTTAAACATCATGGACTGGATATGAAATA
>NZ_JAMXYB010000126.1:0-219 GCF_024129495.1 Acinetobacter sp. S4400-12
AGTCGAACTCCTGACCTCCTGCGTGCAAAGCAGGCGCTCTACCAACTAAGCTAAGTCCCCAGCTTATCATTTAGATTTAATGTTTCTGATTCTCTGTCTTACTCTGCAATTGCTTGCTTCGTCAGTAGTGGTGGGTCTGACAAGACTTGAACTTGTGACCCCACGCTTATCAAGCGTGTGCTCTAACCAACTGAGCTACAGACCCTCAGATACATCAAT
>NZ_JAMXYB010000127.1:0-219 GCF_024129495.1 Acinetobacter sp. S4400-12
TCTAAATGATAAGCTGGGGACTTAGCTTAGTTGGTAGAGCGCCTGCTTTGCACGCAGGAGGTCAGGAGTTCGACTCTCCTAGTCTCCACCATAGATTATAGAGCTTAGTAAGTTTATACTTGTTAACCTCTGTGATTTATCACAGTTTCTAGACCTGACGAAGGCTAGAAAAATCATTAACAGCATATATTTGAGTTGAAATAATTTGTTCATACTCAT
>NZ_JAMXYB010000128.1:0-210 GCF_024129495.1 Acinetobacter sp. S4400-12
CAGATTCAGACAGCGATTCAGACTCGGATTCAGACTCTGACAGCGATTCGGATTCAGACAGCGATTCGGATTCAGACAGCGATTCAGACTCTGACTCGGATAGCGACTCGGATTCAGACAGCGATTCAGACTCGGATAGCGATTCGGATTCAGACAGCGATTCGGACTCGGATTCAGACAGCGATAGCGACTCAGATTCAGACAGCGACT